>DATFMW010000333.1:0-5572 GCA_035266765.1 Gaiellaceae bacterium
CGATCACGAACCACTACCGGCGCCGCCTGCCGTACGGGCTCTGGCGCACGGCCCACTACGCGAACTTCGCCGTCTGGGCGCTCGCCTCGCTGCACGGGCTGTTCGCAGGCACCGACCGCAGCGCCGTCTGGCTCGTGATTCTCTACGGCGTCGCCGTCGGCACCGTCGCCGTGCTCGGCCTGTGGCGGTTCGGCGGCTTCGTGCTTCGCTCGCCCGGTGTCGCGACCGCGGGCGCCGCTACGGTGGTCGCCCTGCCTGTGTTGCTGCTCGGCCCTCTCCAGAAGTCGCCCCGCGCGTGGAACGCCGCCCGGGTCAGCGAGCCCTTGACCGGGAAGGTCGTCCAGAACGGCACACAGCTCGAGCAGATCGTCTCGTTCGTCGGCAACGCGAAAAGCCCGCAGAAGCTGCTCGTCCGCGCCGACCTGCTCGTCTCGCCGAACCGGCTCAACTCGACCTCGCTCCAGCTCGAGTACCTCCCGAGCGGCGACATCTGCCGCGGGCAGGTGACCGCGGTCGGCGGCACGAGCTTCGCGGGACGCTGCACGCTCCCGAACGGCGAGCACCGCTACGTCGACGCGAGCTGGGTTCCGGCCGAAGACGGCTCGGGCGTGGTCGGGGAGATCAAGCTGCATGCGTAGGCTCGCCGTTCTCCTCGGGGTGCTCGCCGTCGTCGCCGCCGGCTGCGGCGGCTCGCATGCCGCTGCGAAGGCGACGGGCGGCGTCGCCGGCACGACCGCGACCGCGACCGCGGCCGTGACGGCGACGTCCGCGCCTCCGCCGACGCCGGCGCAGCGCGTCCTCGGCCTGCCGCCGCTGAAGCCGGGACCCGTGCCGGGCTACCTGATGATCGCCGACCGCAACAACAACCGGATCATCATCCTCAACCCGAGGACGAAGAAGATCGTCTGGCGGTTCCCGCGGCCGGGCGACGTCAAGCCGGGGCAGTCGTTCCACGACCCCGACGACGCCTTCTTCACGCCCGGCTACCGCAGCATCTCGACGAACGAGGAGTACAACCAGACGATGTCCGAGATCGGCCTGAAGAGCCACCGGATCACGTGGACGTTCGGACATCCGGGCGTCGCCGGCTCGTCCTACGGCTACCTCTCGAACCCCGACGACGCGTACCTGCTCCCCAACGGGCTCTTCCAGGTCGCCGACATCCGCAACTGCCGCGTCCTCTGGGTCAACCGGGCGCACAAGGTCGTGCGGGCGCTCGGCAGCGCCGCCAACTGCACCCACAATCCGCCCACGACGCTCTCCTCGCCGAACGGCGCCACGCCGCTGCCCGACGGCGGCGTGCTCGTGACCGAGATCGGCGGCTGGGTCGACCGGATCTCGAAGACCGGCAAGCTCGTCTACTCGTTCCGCACCCCGACGACGTACCCCTCCGACGCGCAACTGCTCCCCGACGGGAACATCCTCGTCGCCGGCTTCAACACGCCCGGGCGGGTGGACGAGATCACGCCCTCCGGGAAGATCGTCTGGACGTACGCGCCGACCGGCTACTGGTCGCTCGACCGGCCCTCGCTCGCCGAGCGCTGGCCGAACGGGATGATCGCCATCACCGACGACTGGCACCACCGGGTGATCGTGATCGACCCGAAGACGAAGCGGGTCGTCTGGTCGTACGGGCACCTGAACCAGCCGGGCAGTGCACAGGGCTTCCTGAACAAGCCGGACGGGCTCGACCTGCTGCCGGCGGTGCCGGGCGGCGCGATGACGCGAACGACGAGCACCGTGCAGGCGGCAAAGCAGCCCGCGCGCACCGTTAAGCGGGCGAAGCTGGCCCGGATCGGCTCTCTGCCGCAGGTGCTCTCCAAGGCATCCGCGGTGGCGCTTCCCGGTGGACGGCTGATGGTGATCGGCGGCGAGGTGGGCGGCAGCTCGATCGACACGATCCTCGCCGGCCCGCCCGGCCGGCTGCGTACGGTGGGCCGGCTCCCGGCGCCGGGCCACGACGCCGCCTCGGTGCTCCTGCACGGCTCCGTCTACGTCTTCGGCGGCGGCCAGGCGACGTCGGTGACGACCGTCGTCCGCATCAACGCGCGCACCGGTACGGCGACGAACGCGCCCGCGCTCGACGAGCCGCTCTCCGACCTCGGCGCCGCCGTGATCGGCGGCCACGTGTACCTCGTCGGCGGCTACACCGGCACGCAGTTCGCCTCCGCCGTCCTGCGCTACCTGCCCCGGGGCGGGACGAAGACCGTCGCCCGGCTCCCGAACGGGACGCGCTACGCGGGCGTCACCGCGGTCGGCAAGACGATCTACGTCGCCGGCGGGCTGACGACGAGCGGTGCGATCTCGGCCGTGTACGCCGTCTCGCCGCGCGGCAAGGTGCGGCAGATAGCGACGCTGCCGGCGCCGGAAGATCACGCCGCGCTCGCGGCGCTCGGCGGCAAGCTCTACCTCGTCGGCGGCCGGCACGTGCTGCGGATCGACCCGCGATCGGGCGCGGTTGCCGCCGTGGCGACGCTTCCGGCCTCGCTCAGCGATCCGACCGCGACGACCGTCGGCAAGCGGATCGTGATCGTCGGCGGCGGGACGTCGTCCGTCTACGCGCTGACGCCCTAACGGCGTACGAACGCCGCGTTCTCCCAGATCGAGCCGCGCGCCTCGCGCGCCTCGAGCGAGAGCCCGTGCCGCTCGGCGGCGGCGACGATCTGTTCCACCGGATGCGCGTACGTGCGGAAGCCGCAGCGGGTGAGCCGCAGCCAGAGGTTCACGGCCCGGGCCCCGAGCCGCGACAGCGCCCGGTCGCGCGGATAGGTGAGGAGCAGGCGGCGCCCGGTGTGGGCCGCCGCCGCGTCGACGAGCGCGTCCACGTCCGGGTAGCAGCACAGGACCCGGTGCAGGACGACGAGGTCGTGCGGCTCGACGACGCCCTGCTCGACGACGAAGTCGGCGACGCGCCGCTCGACCCGGTCGCCGAGCCGGTGCTCGGAGAGGAGCGCCTCCGCTGCCTCCTCGTAGCCGCCGGAGAGCTCGACGTTCGTCCCGCGTGCGGCGCCCGCCTCGAGCAGTTCGAGCTCGAGCATGCCGATGCCGCCGCCGATCTCGAGCACGGTCGCGCCGGTGACGTCGCCGGCGAACGCGACGAGCCCGCGCGCCGTCGCGGACAGCCCACGCCGCCGGTAGCGGCGCGCGTCGAACCGCGCCACACGCCGGTTGAAGAAGCGGCGGTACTCCGACGGCGGCGTGCAGCACGAGCAGGGCACTCCAGCAAGCGTACGTCCTTCGGCACACGTCTCCGCGGGACGTGTCCGTCCGGTCGCTATCGTCGGACGCCGTGAGCAGCGACTACGTCTTCACGATGTACCGGGCTGACAAGTTCTACGGCCACGACCGTCAGGTGCTGGCGAACATCTCGCTCTCGTTCCTGCCCGGTGCGAAGATCGGCGTGCTCGGCCCGAACGGCGCCGGCAAGTCGACGCTCCTGCGGATCATGGCGGGCAAGGAAGAGCCGTCCTCCGGCGTCGCCGAGCTCGCACCCGGCGCGACCGTCGGGCTGCTCGAGCAGGAGCCGGTGCTCGACCCGGCCAAGGACGTGCGCGGCAACGTCGAGGACGGCGTCCGCCCGCTCCGCGACCTGCTCGACCGCTTCAACGAGATCTCCGCCGCGTTCGCCGAGCCGGACGCCGACTTCGAGGCGCTCCTCGGCGAGCAGGCCAAGGTGCAGGACGCGATCGACCGCGCCGACGCGTGGCAGCTCGACGACCACCTCGACCACGCGATGGACGCGCTCCGCCTGCCGGACGGCGACCGCGACGTCGAGACGCTCTCCGGCGGTGAGCGCCGCCGCGTCGCCCTCTGCCGGCTGCTGCTCTCCGCGCCCGCCCTGCTGCTGCTCGACGAGCCGACGAACCATCTCGACGCCGAGTCGGTGTTCTGGCTCGAGCGCTTCCTCGGCGACTACAAGGGCACGGTCGTCGCGGTCACGCACGACCGCTACTTCCTCGACAACGTGGCCGGCTGGATCCTCGAGCTCGACCGCGGCCGCGGCCTCCCGTTCCAGGGGAACTACTCGTCGTGGCTCGAGCAGAAGCAGGAGCGGCTCGCCGTCGAGGAGAAGCAGGAGTCGGCCCGCCGCCGCACGCTCGCGCGCGAGCTCGAGTGGGTGCGGCTGAGCCCGCGCGCCCGGCACGCGAAGTCGAAGGCACGCCTCGGCGCGTACGAGCGCCTCTATGCCGAGGAGCAGAGCGTCAAGCTCGACAAGGTCGAGATCCACATCCCGTCGGGGCCGCGCCTCGGCGACCTCGTGATCGACGCCGAGGGCGTCCAGAAGGGCTTCGGCGACCGGCTGCTCGTCGACGACCTGACGTTCTCGCTGCCGCCCGCCGGGATCGTCGGCGTGATCGGCCCGAACGGTGCCGGCAAGACGACGCTCTTCCGGATGATCGCCGGTGAAGAGCAGCCTGACGCGGGCACGCTCCGGGTCGGCGACACGGTCCAGCTCGCCTACGTCGACCAGTCGCGCGCCGATCTCGACCCGGCGGGCACGGTGTGGAAGGAGATCAGCGGCGGGCAGGACACGATCCTGCTGGGCAAGCGCGAGGTGAACTCGCGCCAGTACACGTCCTGGTTCAACTTCAAGGGCTCCGACCAGCAGAAGCGGGTCGGCGACCTCTCCGGCGGCGAGCGCAACCGCGTCCATCTCGCGAAGCTCCTCCGCTCGGGC
This sequence comes from Gaiellaceae bacterium, assembly GCA_035266765.1. GTDB lineage: Bacteria > Actinomycetota > Thermoleophilia > Gaiellales > Gaiellaceae > Palsa-739. The sequence goes on from DATFMW010000333.1 coordinate 4,679, forward strand.
GGAAACGTGCTGCTGCTCGACGAGCCGACGAACGACCTCGACGTGGACACCCTGCGCGCGCTCGAGGAGGCGCTCAATGACTTCGCCGGCTGCGCCGTCGTGATCACGCACGACCGCTGGTTCCTCGACCGCGTGGCGACGCACATCCTCGCGTTCGAGGGCAACAGTGAGACGACGTGGTTCGAGGGCTCCTGGGGCGACTACGTGGAGTGGGTCAAGGAGACCCGCGGTCCCGAGGCGCTCGAGCCGCACCGCATCAAGTACAAGCCGCTGACGCGCACGGTCTAGCCGGCGCCCACCCGCTTGTAACAGACTGTTACAAGTAACGCCGGGACCGGCACGGCATGATCGGGTCGTGAGCCCTTCCGCCGAGACGCCGGCGAGCCAGACAGTCACCCCGTACCTGCTCTACGCGGACGGCGAGGCCGCGGTCGAGTTCTGCTGCCGCGCGTTCGGGTTCCGTGAGGTCGACCGCCAGATCGGCCTGGGCGGCGGGCTCCACCTCGAGGTGGAGACGGAGCTCGGCGGGCGGATCTACCTCGGGACGGCGTGGCAAGGCTTCCGCAACCCGGCGGAGGTCGGTCACACGTCGATGGTCTACGTTCTCGTCCCGGACGTCGATGCGCACCACGACCGGGGGAAGGCCGAGGGCGCGGCCGTCTTCGAGGAGCTCGTCGACACGCCGTTCGGGCACCGCCGCTATAGCTGCGCCGACCCGCAGGGGCACCAGTGGTCGTTCGCGACGCCACGGACCTGAGGGCGGCGGCTCGCTCCGGCCCGAAGTGCCAGGCACGAACGTGACGAGAGCGTCACGGACGGCTCAACCATGCGGTGCTCGCGTCACGAAAGTGTCACGGCGCCGCGTCTCGGTGCCAGGCACCTTCGTCACGAGAG
>DATFMW010000334.1:0-4405 GCA_035266765.1 Gaiellaceae bacterium
CACCGGCTGAACGTGGTCGACCGGCCCTTCGCCGATCTCGAGGGAGTCGCGCTCGAGCTCGGGCACGTGAACCCGTCGGCGCTGCCCGCAGCGCACCAGGACGAGCTGTTCGCGCTCGCCGAGCGCGCCGCCGCCGCAGTCGGGGTCGGCTTCGGCGCTTTCAAGGCCGACACGATCTGGACCGCCGACGGGCCACGGATCCTCGAGGTGACGGCCCGCCTGTCGGGCGGCTTCGACTGCCAGAAGACCACGCCGCTCGCGACCGGACGGAACTTCATCGCCGCTGCACTCCGGCTCGCGATCGGCCTCCCTCTCGACCCGGCCGACCTCGCTCCGACCCGCCGACGCTACGCCGCCGCCTGGACGGCGTTGCCCGAGCCCGGACGGGTCGTCGAGATCGACGCAGCGCCCTCGCTCGCCGTCCCCGGCGTCGAAGAGGTGCTGCTGCGGGTTTCCGTCGACGACGTCGTGCCCGAGTACCGCGACTGCGCCACGCGCCCCGCGTTCGTCGTCGCGACCGGCGACAGCCCGGCCGAGGCGGTCGCGAACGCCCGCGCCGGCGTCGCCGCCCTGCGGATCCGCACCGAGCGGGCGGCCGCGTGAGCCGTCTGGCCGGACGGGTCGCGCTCGTCACCGGTGCCGGCCGCGGGATCGGCCGCGCGACCGCCGTACGTCTCGCCGCCGACGGCGCCGCCGTTGCACTCGTCGCCCGGGGCACGGACGACATCGAGTCGCTCGCCGCGGAGGTGCATGCGGCCGGCGGCGACGCCCTCGCGCTCGCCGCCGACGTGACCGACGCCGACGCCGTCGAGAGAGCCGTGGAGCGGACGCTCGCCGAGCTCGGCAGGCTCGACGTTCTCGTCACCTGTGCCGCCGCCCCGGCCGCGTCGGGCCCGACGGAGGAGTTACCGCTCGAGCAGTGGCGCGCGCTCGTCGACACCGACCTGACCGGCGTCTTCGTCACCTGCCGCGCCGCCGCTCGGCCGATGCTCGCCCAGGGCTTCGGGCGCGTCGTCAACCTGACGAGCTTCCACGTCGTAGCCACGTATCCCCAGCGCGCGGCCTACGTCGCCGCCAAGGCGGGCGTCGTCGGTCTCACGCAGGCGCTCGCCGTCGAGTGGGGCGGCCGCGGAATCACTGTCAACGCCGTCGCCCCGGGACCGATCCGTACCGCCCGGACGAGCTGGTTCATCGAGCACGATCCGCACGCGGGGCCGGGCATGATCGGCCGGACGCCGACCGGCCGCCTCGGTGAGCCGGAGGAGGTCGCCGACGTCGTCTCCTTCCTTGCCGGCGACGACGCGCGGCACGTGACCGGCCAGATGATCGTCGTCGACGGCGGCTGGACGAGGAACGCCTGGTGGGGGCCACACCCGTTCACGGGATGAGCGGCGGCGACCTCGAGGGCCGCGTGGCCGCCGTCACCGGAGCCGGGAGCGGCATCGGCCGGACGCTCGCGATTGCGCTCGCTGCGGCCGGCGCCGACGTGCTCGCGGTCGGCCGCAGGCCCGAACCCCTCGACGAGACCTGTGCCCTCGCCGAGGCGGCCGGCGGGCGGGTGCTCTCGGCTCCCGCGGACGTCACGCGACCCGGCGCGTTCGCGGCCGCGCTCGACTCCCTCCCACGCCTCGACGTGCTCGTCACCGCGGCCGGGACGGTCGTGCGCCGCCCCGCGCTCGAGTTGACGGAGGATGACTGGGACATGGTCGTCGAGGTCAACCTCAAGGCGACCTTCTTCTGCGCGCAGGCGGCGGCGCGTCGGATGCCCACGGGTGGGTCGATCGTCACGATCACGTCGCTGGCGCAGTCCGTGGGCATCCCCACGCTCGCGGCCTACGGCGCCTCCAAGGGCGGCGTCGCCGCGCTGACGGCCGCGCTCGCGACCGAGTGGGCGCCGCTGCGCATCCGCGTCAACGCCGTGGCGCCCGGACGCATCCGGACGCCGCTGACTGCGCAGCTGCTGGCCGATCCCGCGGTCGGCGCGAGCATCGATGACCGGATCCCGCTCGGGAGGCCGGGCGAGCCGGACGAGCTCGCCGGCGCCGTGCTTTTCCTCGCCTCGTCGGCGTCGTCGTACGTCACCGGGCAGACCGTCGTCGTCGACGGCGGGTGGCTTGCGTCCGGGGGCGTCCGTGGCTAGACGACCGCTCGGTTTGTACGCGATCTTCCACCTCAACCTCGCGTTCTCGTCGCTCGAGGAGGACCAGCGGCCCGACGTGCTCGAGCGCTGCTACTGGCCGCTGCTCGAGCTCGCACGCGACCTCGAACTCCCGTTCGGCATCGAGGCGACCGGCACGACGCTCGACGCAGCCGCCGCGATCGATCCGAGCTGGATCGAGGGATTGCGTAGCCTTGTCGCCGACGGGCCGTGCGAGCTCGTCGGCAGCGGCTGGGCGCAGCTGATCGGCCCACTCGTGCCGGCCGACGTCAACCGCGCGAACCTCCGCTACGGCAACGACGCCTACGAGCGGCTCCTCGGCGTGCGTCCTCGCCTCGCGCTCGTCAACGAGCAGGCGTACTCGGCCGGGCTCGTTCCGCATTACCGCGAGGCCGGGTACGAGGCGATCGTGATGGAGTGGGACAACGCGGCGCGTGCCCACCCGGAGTGGCCGCGCGAGCTCCGCTACCTGCCGCAGCGCGCCGTCGGCGTCGACGGCGGGCGGCTCCCCGTCGTCTGGAACAACTCGATCGCGTTCCAGAAGTTCCAGCGGTATGCGCATGGCGAGCTCGAGCTGGACGAGTACATCGCCTACCTCGCCACCCACACCGCCACCGATGAGCGGGTGTTCTCGCTCTACGGCAACGACGTCGAGATCTTCGACTTCCGGCCGGGCCGGTTCGCAACCGAGCCGCCGCTCGCCGGCGCGAGCGAGTGGGAGCGCCTCGCACTGCTCTTCACGACGCTCCGGGACGACCCGCGTTTCGCCCTCGTCGCCCCCTCGGCGGCCCTCGAGCTGCTCGACCGCCCGGGCGCGGGGACGCCGCTCTCGCTGGAGACGGCGGACCAGCCCGTGCCCGTGAAGAAGCAGGACAAGTACAACCTGACCCGCTGGGCGGTCACCGGCCGCGACGATCTCGCCGCGAACACGGCGTGCTGGCGCGTGTACGAGGCGCTGCGTACGCGGCCGGACGCGGCCGAGTGGCGCGACCTCTGCGAGCTGTGGGCAAGCGACTTCCGCACGCACATCACGGAACGCCGCTGGCGCGGATTCCGCGCTCGCCTGGCCGCGCTGGAGACGCAGGCGGGTGTCTTCGACCCGGCCCGACAGCGTCCTGTCCGGCGCGCACGCGGCGTAGTCCACGAGCGCAACGGGCACTGGCTCGAGCTCTCGTCGCCGCACGTCTCGCTCCGGCTCAACCTGCGCCGCGGCCTCGCGATCGACTCGCTCGCGTTCCCGGCGCTCGGAGACGATCGACTCGCAGGCACGCTCCCGCACGGATTCTTCGACGACATCGGGCTCGGTGCCGACTACTACAGCGGGCACCTCGTGCTCGAGTCGCCCGGACGGCCAAAGGTGACCGACCTCTCGCCGGCCGAGCCGACGCTGAAGCGGCTCGACGACGGCACGCTCGTGGTCGCCGCCTCGATCTCGACGTCGCTCGGGCCGGTGCGCAAGCGCATCGCCGTCCGGCCGGATCTCCCCCGGATCGAGCTCGAGACCGAGCTCGATTGGCTGGAGATCCCGGCAGGCTCGCTCCGTCTCGGCCATGTGACGCTCGACCCGCGGGCGTTCGACCCGGCGACGCTCGCGTACGCGACACACAACGGCGGCGACCTGCTCGAGCGGTTCCCTCTCGACGGCCGCGCCGTCGAGCACGGCGCGCCGGCGACGTTCCTCGTCTCCGCCAGCCACGCGCTCGGAGTCACGAACGGCGTCGTCGAGCTCGGAGACGCCGAGCGGAGACTTCGCATCAGAGTCGACAAGCGGCTGGCGGCACTCGTCGGTCTCGTCACCCACCGTCCCGTCGGCGACTCCTGGTTCTGCCGTGTCGCCTTCAGCGCCCGGGAGAGCGACGAGACGTGCCGCCACCCGGCCGACGACGCACCCACCGCCCACCGCTTCCGCTTCGCGGTCGAGCCCGTCGTGACGACGCTCGACTCCCCGTCGCACGTCGACGGCGCCGCCGCACTGCCGGCAATCGCCTGAGCCGCCGGCGGGCCGACGCCGGCTCTCCCCTCAACGACGCATCGGCGAGGACGATCAACGTCCTCATGACCTCCCCGGCTCGCCGCTCACGCGCGCTCGTCCTCGACCATCAGGGGAAGTCGGTCGAGATCGCCCGCGCGCTCGCGCAGGCCGGCTGGGAGCTCGTCGGCGACCCGGCAGCCGCGGACGTCGTCCTGATCGACCACGACGTGCCCTTCCACGGCAAGCTGCCGGTCGCGGAGACCTGTGTCGCCGCG
>DATFMW010000335.1:0-7701 GCA_035266765.1 Gaiellaceae bacterium
AGTTCACGAGCGCGAGGTGCGTGAACGCCTGCGGGAAGTTGCCGAGCAGGCGCCCGGCCTTCGGGTCGTACTCCTCGGCGAGCAGGCCGAGGTCGGTCGCGAGGCCGAGCAGCCGCTCGAAGAGCGCGTGCGCGTCGTCGTGGCGGTCGAGCAGCTCGTAGCAGTCGACGAGCCAGAACGAGCACGGCAGGAAGACCCCCTCGCCGGGTGGCAGGCCGTCCACGCCCTGCTTCTGCGTGCGGTAGCGGAGCACGAACCCGTCCTGGAGTAGCTCGCGCTCGACCGCTTCGACGGTGCCCCGCACGCGCGGATCCGAGGCGGGCAGGAAGCCGACGAGCGGGATCAGGAGGAGGCTCGCGTCCAGCTCGGTCGAGTCGTACGACTGCGTGAACGAGCCCCGTCCGGCGTCGTAGCCGCGCTCGCAGACCTCGGCGTGGATCTCGTCGCGGAGCGCGCGCCAGCGGTCGGCCGGCCCGTCGAGACCGTTCCCCTCGAGCGTGCGGACGGCGCGGTCGAACGCCACCCACGCCATCACCTTCGAGTGGACGAAGTGGCGCCGCTCGCCCCGGATCTCCCAGATCCCCTCGTCGGGCTTGCGCCACGCCTCCTCGAGGTACTCGAGCAGCACCGTCTGCAGCTCCCAGGCCGACTTCTCGAGCGCGAGCCCCTGCGTGCGCGCCTGGTAGAGCGCGTCCAGCACCTCGCCGTAGACGTCAACCTGCAGCTGCTCACTCGCCGCGTTGCCGACCCGCACCGGCGTCGAGCCCTCGTAGCCGGCGAGCCAGGGCAGCTCGAACTCCGTCAGCCGCCGCTCGCCCGCGACGCCGTACATGATCTGGAGGTCGGCCGGGTCGCCCGCGACCGCGCGCAGGAGCCAGCGCCGCCAGGTGGCTGCCTCCTCTCGATGCCCGGCCTGGAGGAGCGCGAGCAGGGTCAGCGTCGCGTCGCGCAGCCAGCAGTAGCGGTAGTCCCAGTTGCGGACGCCGCCGACCCACTCGGGCAGAGACGTCGTCGGCGCCGCCACGATGCCGCCCGTGGGCGCGTAGGTCAGCGCCTTCAGCACCATCAGCGAGCGGTGGACGGTCTCCCGCCAGTCCGGCGGGAGGGACGCGGTGCGGCGGCCGTTCCACTCGCGCCAGAAGGTCTCCGTCTCGGCGAGCGCCTCCTCCGGGTCGATTGCGCGGGGAAGCTCCTCGTGGGACGGGAACCAGGTGAGCACGAACGGGATGCGCTCGCCCTCGTCGATCGTCAGCTCGGAGACGGTGCGCATCTCCTCGCCGCGGGTCGGCGCGGGTGTGCGGAAGCAGAGCGCGTCGGGTCCCGCAACGGCGAGGCGCGTGTCGTCGACACGGCGGACCCACGGCATGACGTGCCCGTAGTCGAAGCGGATTCTCAGCTCGGAGCGCATATGGACGCGGCCGCGCATGCCCTCGACGATCCGCACGATGTCGGGCGCCTCGTCGCGAGGCGGCATGAAATCGAGGACGCGGACGGCGCCCGTGTCCGTCTCCCAGATCGTCTCGAGGACGAGCGTGTCGTGGAGGTAGCGGCGCGAGGTGGTGCCTCCCTCGCTCGGGGCGAGCAGCCAGCGGCCGTTCTTCTCGTCGCCGAGCAGCGCCGCGAAGCAGGCGCCGGAGTCGAAGCGGGGGACGCAGAGCCAGTCGATCGACCCGCCCCGCTCGACGAGCGCTGCGGTCTGCATGTCGCCGATCAGGGCGTAGTCCTCGATCTTCGGCATCAGCGGTTCTCGATCTCCAGTCCGAACGGCGGCCAGCGCTTCTGCACGGCCCGGTTGAACGCGGCGTCGTACTCCTCGGCGGCGTCCTCCTCGAGGGTACGGGCGAAGCGGTCACGCATGTCGGCGAGTGCCTCGGTCGCCGTCTCGACCGCGTCCACGTAGTCGCCGTAGGTTTCCTCGGCGTCCTCGCGGTCGGCGCGGTTGTACGCGTGCTCCTTCTCGCGGCACTCCACGATGAGGTCTGCGTCGTCCTCGGCGAACACGTCGAGCTGGCGCGCGATCACGTCCGCGAAGCGGCTGCGCCGGAAGATCACGCGATCTCCTCGTAGATGGCGAGGTGTGCCCGCGCCGCCGCATCCCAGGTCAGCTCCGCGCCGGCGCGACGTGCGCCGGCGCGGGCCCGCTCGAGCGCGTCCGGGTCGGAGAGGAGCTCGTGCACGGCGGCGGCGAGCGCCTCGACGTCGCCGGCGGCCACGACGCGTCCGGCCGCGTAGCGGCGCACCGGCTCGGCGATGCCGCCGACGTCATAGGCGACCGCGGGGATGCCGGCACCGAGTGCGCGCAGGAGCGCGCCGCTCTGGTCGAGCTCGGGCCGGTACGGGAAGACGGCGATCGTCGCCTCGCCGAAGGCGCGGTCGACCTCGGCCTGCGGCAGATAGCCGAGCCGCCATTCGACGTCGAGGCCGGCTGCGGCGGCCCGGTGCGGTTCCAGCGGCTCGAGCGGGTCGCCGGCGACGAGCAGGCGCGCGTCGCCGGCACGGCGAACGGCCTCGATCGCGTCGCCGAGGCCCTTGTAGGGCCGGATGACGCCGAAGCAGAGGACGGTGCGGCCGTCGTCGCGCCGCTCCGGATCGCTCGGGAAGATCGGGTGCGGGACGACACGGAGCCGGGCTTCGTCGACGCCGATGGCCGCCAGCGTGTCGCGGCCGTTCTCGCTGTGCACGATCACGCGCTCGAAGCGGCCCAGGAGGCGCCGCCAGAGCTCCGTCCGCTGCGCTGTCCGTCGCGGCAGCAGGTCGTGTGCGGTAAAGACGGCAGGAGCGTGCGGGCGCCAGAGCCTCGCGTCGAGCTGCGGCGCCGCGAACCACTGGAGGTGGAGCACGTCGGTGGGCACGCGGCGCAGCGCGGCGAGCCCGAGTGGGTGCTCGGCCGCCTTCAGTGGGAGCCGGAGGCGCGAGCGCTGGAAGAGCCGTGACGAGAGCGGGTAGAAGAGCTCCCGGCGCGTGTACCCATCGGGCTCGGGCACCGCGCCGAAGCGGAAGCGGGAGGTGACGAGCTCGACGTCGGCGCCTGCGCGTGCGAGCGCGGTTGCGAGTTCGTGATCATAGGTCGGCGTGAACGCGGGCGGATCGGCGAGCAGGATGCGCACGACTCCGTAGGCTACGCACGTGCGCAGGCTCGATGGAGCACGCTCGAGAGCGGAGGCGCCGGCTCGGCCGGCGCCGCGGCGGGACGCTGTGCCGCTCCTCGTCCGTACCTGGAACGTCTTCCATGGCAGCGCAGCCTCGCCGGAGCGCGCCGGCTACCTCGAGGAGATGGTGCGTCTCGCCGTCGCGGACGGGCCCGACGTCGTCTGCTTGCAGGAGCTGCCGGTCTGGGCGCTCGACCGACTCGAGGTCTGGAGCGGGATGGCGGCCGTCTGCGCCGTCGCGGCGCCGCCACGGCTCGGGCCTCTGCCCTGGCCTGCCGAGCTCGGCAGGCGCGTCACGGCCGCGAACCAGGGGTTGCTCCGCTCCGCGTTCACCGGCCAGGCGAACGGGGTGCTCGTGGCGCGACGGCTACGCGTCCTCGACACGGAGACGCTCGTGCTCAACGCGCGCCGCTTCCGGGCGGCGCAGGCGCGCTGGCTTGGACTCGACCTCGTGGCCCGGCTCGCCTGGGCGAAGGAGCGCCGCGTCTGCCAGGCCGTGCGGATCGGGCTGCCCGACCGCGGAACGGCGCTCGTCGGCAACCTGCACGCGACGAGCTATCCGGCCGACGAGCGGCTCGCCGACGCGGAGCTGCGGCGGGCGGCGACATTTCTCGAAGGCCTTGCGCGGCCGGAGGAGCCGCTCGTGCTCTGCGGCGACGCGAATGTGCTGCCCGGGCGCTCACGGACGCTGCACGACCTCGTGGCGGATGGGTTCTCGAACCCGGCGCCCGGGATCGACCACGTGCTTGCGCGCGGCTTCGCTGCGGCGGCACCCCAGACCTGGCCGGACGAGCGGCGGCGCGTCGCCGGCCGGCTCCTCTCCGACCACGCGCCGGTGGAGGTGATGCTGAAATGACATTCGAAGAGGCACGCGCGCAGTTTCCAGTGCTCGAGCGCCATGCGTATCTGAACGCGGGCACGAACGGGCCGCTTGCGCGCCCGACTGCGGCGGCGGTGACCGCGCAGCTCGAGCGCGACCTCAGCGAGGGGAGGAGCGGCAGCGACTGGATCGCGCCTGTCCTGGCTCTGCGCGAGGAGGCCCGCCGCGGTTTCGCCGCCGTGCTCGACGTCGCTCCGGCGCTCGTCGCGCTGACAGACTCGACGACGCGCGGCTGCCAGGTCGTGCTCGCCGGCCTCGGCCTCGGCCCCGAGGACGAAGTCGTCACCACCGACCAGGAGCATTTCGGGCTCATGGGCCCGCTGCACGCGAGCGGCGTGCGGGTCGTCGTCGCGGCGGCGGACGAGGACGCGATTCTCGCCGCGGTGACGCCGCGCACGCGCCTGCTCGCGGTCTCGCACGTGCTCTGGACGACCGGACGGCGGCTCGACCTGGAGCGGCTGCGCGAAAGGAGCGGCATCCCGCTGCTCGTGGACGGCGCGCAATCCGGGGGTGCGATCGAGACCGGCGCGGCCGCGTACGACTTCTACACGGTGTCGGCCCAGAAGTGGCTCTGCGCGCCGGACCCGACCGGGGCGCTCTACGTGCGCGACCCCGAGCGGCTCGCAGTGGCGCTGCCGAGCTACCTCTCGCAGCAGGGCTACGAGTCCTCCGGGGCGTTCACGCCGAAGGACGGCGCGGCGCGCTTCGATGCCGGCTGGATCGGTACGCCGACGCTCGCCGGCCTCGTCGCCGCGCTCGGCACGCACCCGGATTGGCGCTACGAGCGAAGCGCGGAGGCGGCGGCCCGTTGCCGCGAGCTGCTCGACCCGCTCGTCGAGGTCGTGACCCCGCCGGGCCACTCGACGCTCGTCTCCTTCCGCCCGCCGGGCGACCCGACGGAGCTCGTCGCGAGCCTGGACGGGCGCGGCGTGATCGTCCGCGAGCTGCCGGGCCGGAACCTCGTACGCGCTTCGTGCGGCTGGTGGACGAACGACGACGATCTCGCTCGCCTCGCCGCGGGCGTCGCCGCCGCCTGACGCTGGCAGGGTGCCTGGCACCTTCGTGACGAGAGCGTCACGAGCCGCCCAACCATGCGGTGCACCTGTCACGAGAGCGTGACGGCGTGAACGCGCGGTGCCAGGCACCTTCGTGACGAGAGCGTCACGCCGGGCCCGCCCAGGCGCGTCCGGGCGGGACGGTGGCGGTCAGGCGCCCGAGGGCAGGCCGAGCTCGGCTGCGATCGGCTTCAACGCCTCGACGACGGTCCGGATGTGGTCGTCGAGCTCGACGCCGAGCTCCTCGGCGCCCTTGAAGACGTCCTCGCGGTGGACGCCCGCCGCGAACGACGGCTGCTTCAGCTTCTTGCGCACCGACTTCGGCTCGAGCCCCTCCAGCCCGGTCGGGCGCACGAGCGCGCACGCATGCACGAACCCGGAGAGCTCGTCGCAGGCAAACAGGGCCCTCTTCAGCGGCGTGTCCCTGGGTAGCCCCAGGTGCTCGGCATGCGACAGCACCGTCTCGACGACCTCCTCGGAATACCTCTCCTCGCGCAGGATCGGCGCCCCGTCCTGCGGATGCTTGTCGAGCGTCGGGTGCATCTCGTAGTCGAAGTCGTGGAGAAGCGCGGCCACCCGCCAGAGCTCCTCGTCGCCGCCGAGCGCGCGCGCGTACGCCGCCGTCGACGCCTCCACGGCGAGCGCGTGCCGCAGCAGCGACTCGCTCTTCGTGTAGCGCGTGAGCGTCTCCCAGGCCTGTGCACGGGTCGGAGTCAAGGCCCGGCTAGGATATCCGCCCCGATGGCCATTGCACCTGCCGTGCCCGAAGCCTTCGTGATCGAAGGCGGGATGCCGCTGAACGGGAGGATCCGCGCCGCCGGCAACAAGAACGGCGCGCTCCCGATCCTCGCGGCGACCCTGCTTGCCGACGAGCCGGTGACGCTCGCCAACGTCCCGCGGATCCGCGACATCGAGACGATGGTCGAGCTCCTCTCGAGCCTCGGCGCCGAGACCGAGTGGACAGGCGCGAACGACGTGCGTGTCGATCCCACGGGCCTCTCCTCCCACGAGGTGCGCGCCGACCTCGCCGAACGGATCCGGGCCTCGTTCCTGCTCGCCGGCCCGCTGCTCGCCCGACGCGGCCGCGCGAGCGTGCCGCCACCCGGCGGCGACGTGATCGGCCGCCGCCGGCTCGACCCGCACATCCATGCCCTCCAGGAGCTCGGCGCCGAGATCGAGATCGGACGCGGCTACGAGATGCGCACCGACGGCCTGCGCGCGAAGCCGATCTTCCTCGACGAGGCGAGCGTGATGGCGACCGAGAACGCCGTCATGGCCGCGGTCCTCGCCCCCGGCGAGACGATGATCTCGAACGCCGCCTGCGAGCCGCACGTCCAGGATCTCTGCCGCTTCCTCGTCTCGCTCGGCGCGGAGATCGACGGGATCTCCTCGAACCTCCTGCGCATCCGCGGCGTCGAGAGCCTCCGTGGCGGCAACTGGCGGATCGGGCCCGAGCACATCGAGGTCGGGAGCTTCATCGGCCTCGCCGCCGTCACCGGCAGCGACCTGACGATCGAGGGCGTCGAGCCGCGTGACCTCACCGCGATCGCGCTCGCCTTCTCGCGCCTCGGCGTCGACATCGAGGTCCAGGACGATTCCGTGCGCGTGCCGCCCAGCCAGGAGCTCACGATCCGGAACGACCTCGGCGACCAGATCCCGAAGATCGAGGACGGGCCGTGGCCGGCGTTCCCCGCCGACCTGACGTCGATCGCCGTCGCGGTCGCCACCCAGGCGCACGGGTCGATCCTCGTGTTCGAGAAGATGTTCGAGAACCGCCTGTTCTTCGTCGACAAGCTCGTCTCGATGGGGGCGCGGATCATCGTGTGCGACCCGCACCGCGTCGTCGTCGACGGTCCGGCGAAGCTCGTTGGGCAGACGCTGACGAGCCCCGACATCCGCGCCGGCATGGCGATCCTGATCGCCGCGCTCTGCGCTGACGGCGTCTCGCGGATCGGCAACGTGCGCGAGATCGACCGCGGCTACGAGCGGATCGACGAGCGCCTGCGCGGGCTCGGTGCCCGGATCGAGCGCGTCGATGCCTAGAGCCCGCGAGGACGGAGGCGGGCGGAGCGGTGTCCGCGTGACCGCCGACGGGCGCGGTGCGGCGACCGTCGACACCGGTCTGCCGCTCTTCGACCGGCTGCTCGAGCGTCTCGCGGCGGCGGCGCGGTTCGACCTCGTGCTCGAGGTGGAGCCGGGCGACGTCGAGGCGGCGGTCGTCACCGCCGGTACCTCGCTCGGGAGCGCCCTGGCCGGGCCGCTCCGCGCCGACGGCGCGCAGGGGCACGGCTCCGGCGTGATGCTTTCGGCGGAGGCGATCGCGCACGTCGTGCTCGAGGTCGCCGACGACCCGCTCGTCGTCTCGAACGTCGACCTGACCGAGGCCCGGATCGGCGGGATCGGCACCGACGTCGTGCGCACGTTCCTCGAGCGCCTCGCCGACGAGGCCGGGATCGTCCTGCACGTGCGGCTCCTGAACGGCACCAACTCCCAGCACGTGCTCGAGGCGATCTTCAAGGCGCTCGGCGTCGCGCTCTCGCAGGCGTGCACCTCACCGAGCAAAGGAGAACAGAGTGGCTGAGAAGACCGTCGTCCGCACCGAGGCGGCGCCCGCGCC
>DATFMW010000336.1:0-3122 GCA_035266765.1 Gaiellaceae bacterium
GAGCGCGCGGTGGCCGGGGTGAACGCGATCCTCGGCGGCGCCGGCCAGCTGACGCAGATCGCCGGGCCGGTGCTCGCGGGCGTCCTGATCGCCGTGACGAGCCCGGCCACCGTCCTCTGCATCGACGCGGGCACGTACGCGTTCTCGTTCCTGACGATCGGGCTCGTCGTCCGCGCCGGCAAGCGGGTCGAGCAGACCGCCCAGTCGCGCGGCCTGCTGGCGGGAATCCGCTTCCTGATGCGCGACCGGCTGCTCGGCCCGCTGCTCGTGCTCGCGAGCGGCATCAACTTCGCCGCGAACGGGCTGATCATCGGCGTCCAGTGGCTCGTCCTCTCGAGCTACGACCGGAACGCGCACGTGCTCGGGCTCCTCTTCGGCGGCTTCGGTGCCGGCGCCCTCGTCGGCGCGCTCGTGGCGCAGCAGCTGACGCAGAAGGTCGAGCTCGCGAAGCTGTCCGCGATCGGCGTCGTCGGGCTGCCGCTGCCGATCTTCCTGCTCGCGACCTCGCTGCCGTGGGAGGCGGCGATGGTCGTGATCGCGGCCGTCGGGTTCTTCCAGCCGCTCGTGAACGCGCCGATCTTCGGGATCCTCACGGTGCGCACGCCCGCCGCACTGCGCCCGAAGGTGCTGACCGCGGTGATGACGGTCGCGAGCCTCGCGGGCCCGCTCGGCTTCCTCGCCGCCGGCGAGGCGCTGCGTGGGATCTCGGTGGAGACGCTCTTCCTCGTCATCGCCGCCGTGCTGCTCGTCGGCGGGCTCCTGTTCGCGCGCGTCCTCCTGCGCAACGGCCGGAGCGCGGATCCCTCCGTCGCCGTGCCGGCCTAGGCGACCGTGCTGCGGCGGGGCGCGTCGCGGTGCCGGGCGTCGCGGAGCGCCAGCCGCAGCCGCTCGCCCACGCTGCGCGGCCGCAGCTCGGCCACGAGCACGGCGCCTGCGCCGGGGCGCGAGTCGTCTCCGCCGTAGCGCGCGGTGCGCGTCTCGGCGAGGCCCGCGCTCCGCCAGCCGTCCTCGCCGCGCACGTACAGCTCGTCCTCGAAGACGAGGAAGCCGCAGCGCTCGAAGAGCGCGATCCAGTCCTGCGGCGGCCGTTGCAGCTGCCAGCCCTGGTCGTCCTCGACCCCGGTCGGGACGCTCACGAGCAGGCGGCCGTCGGCGCCCAGCACGCGGTGGAGCTCCCGCAGGGCCGCCTCGTCGCCGGTCTCGTTCTGTGGCGCGTCGACCTCGTAGACGGCGTTGTCGCGGCCGACGTGCTCGAGCGTCGAGACGCAGAGCGCGAGCTCGACGGACCCGTCCGCGAACGGGAGATCGCGGACGTCGGCGACGACGGCGCGCAGCCCGGGCACCTCCTGCTCCGCGAGGTCGACGCCGATCAGCTCGGCGGCGCCGAGGCCGGTGAGTCCGACGAGGTAGCCGGGCTCGGCGAATGCGTAGCCGACGTCGAGCACGCGCCGCTCGCCGTCGTGGCGGGCGAGCATCCACGGGATCTCGATCGCGCGCTCGTCGCTCCAGGCGGGGGCGCGCAGGTCGCGCGGCCGCGCCGGCCCGCGAACGGCACGTGGCTTCCGCCGCTCGCCCGCAGCGAATGCGACCGCGTCGTCGAGCAGCGCCACGCGGGCCGCCTCGTCGCTTCCCGCGAGGTCGCGCAGGAGCGAGGCGCGCGAAAGCGTCCCGTCGGAGAGGCCGTCGAGGGCGCGCCGCTTCGCGTCCGGCTCCACGGCACGGCGGACGAGCAGCCGCCACGCCCGCTCGACGAACTCCTCGTCGGTTCCGGAGGCCGCAGCGAGCCAGCTGTCGAGATCGCCCTGCATCCCGCGGAGGCTAGACTCGCACACGTGTCTTTGCAGGGGAAACGGATCTTCGTCACCGGCGGCGCAGGCTTCATCGCCACGACGCTCGCTCGCCGGCTCGTCGACGAGAACGAGATCGTCGCGGTCGACAACCTGCACCGGGACGCGCTCTCCGGCACCGACCTGACGACGCACCCGAACTTCACGTTCCGCGAAGGCGACATTCTCGATGCCGAGCTGATGCACGAGCTCGCCCGCGGTGCCACCCACATCGTTCACTGCGCGGCGATCGCCGGCGTCGACACCGTCCTCGCGAGCCCCGTGCGAACGATGCGCGTGAACATGATCGGCACCTACAACGTGCTGGAAGCGGCCGTCGCGACACTGGACACCGTCGAGCGGATCGTCGACTTCTCGACGAGCGAGGTCTTCGGCACGCACGCCTACAACGTCAGCGAGGGCCACGTCTCGACGATCGGCTCGGTCGGCGAGGCCCGCTGGACGTATGCGGTCTCGAAGCTCGCCGGGGAGCACATGACGCACGCCTACCACGACGAGCTCGGGCTGCCCACGGTGACGGTGCGGCCGTTCAACGTCTTCGGGCCGGGACAGATCGGCGGCGGCGCGATCCGCGCCTTCATCGAGGCGGCGCTCGCCGGCGAGGATCTGATCGTCCGCGGCGACGGCTCTCAGATTCGCGCCTGGTGCTACGTCGACGACATGGTGCAGGCGGTGCTGCTCGGCCTCGAGCGGCCCGAGGCGGTCGGGCAGGCGTTCAACGTCGGCAATGCGCGCTCGGCCGTGACGATCTTCGACCTCGCCCAGCGCGTGAAGCGGATCAGCGGCTGCCCGGGCGAGATCCGGTTCGCACCGCTCGACTACGTCGACGTCGAGCTGCGGATCCCGAACGTCGGCAAGGCGCGCGAGCTGCTCGGGTTCGAGGCGGCGGTCGAGCTCGACGAGGGGCTCGAGCGCACGATCGCCTGGTACCGGTCGCGCAAGCCCGCGCTCGCCTAACAGATGGTCGCGACCATCTAGTCATGCGCGTCCTCGTCACCGGCGGACGCGGCTTCATCGGCGCGCACGCGTGCGAAGCGCTGCGGGACGCGGGGCACGAAGCGGTTGCGCTCGGGCGCGCGGACGGCGACCTCGCCGAGCGGGGGGTCGCGGAGCGGCTGCTCGCCGAGCACCGGCCCGACGCCGTGGTCCATCTCGCGGCCGTCATGCCGGGCGACGAGCGCCTCGCGCAGAACGCGCCGATCACCGCGCTCGTCGCCGCCGCCTGCGCTGCGCGCGGAGTGCCGCTCTTCCACGGCTCGTCGACCTCGGTCTACG
>DATFMW010000337.1:0-5100 GCA_035266765.1 Gaiellaceae bacterium
GAGAACCCGGCCGAGGAGGAGAGGTTGGTCGCGTCGCCCACGTACGTCGCGACGATGTCGTAGTGGCCCGCCTGCCAGCCCGACTTTGCGGCCGTTCCGTTCCCGTTCGCATCGAGTGAGGCCTGCGCGATCAGGCTCCCGTTTGCCTTGTTCCGGAACGTGACGATGCTCCCCTGGGGCGGCGTCACCTTCGAGCCGACCTGCTGGACGTGTGCCGTCAGCGTCGCGGAGCCGTTGTTCGGGATCGGGTTCGGCGAGATCGACGCCGTGATGGACGTCGCGACCGCGCTCGGCGGCGCGTTCGCGGTGACGCCCACCGTCGGGGACGTCGCGTGGTCGTAGACAGAGTCGCCCTGGTACTTCGCCGTGATCGTGTGACTGCCCGCGGCGAAGCCGGTCCACGTCAGCGTCGCGACGCCCGAGCCGTTCAATGCGACCGAGCCGCCGATCGGGAGGTTGTTGTCGTAGAACTGGACGCTGCCGGTCGGCACTGCGGCATTGCCGTCCGCCGCCGAGACGCCGGCGGTGAACGTCTCGGTCTGGCCTGTCTGCACGGTGGACGGGTTGGCGCTGAGCGTCACGTTCGCGGGATGGAGCGTCGGCGGGGCGGTGGCGGAGATGCCGACTCTCGACGACGTATTCGTCTGATGGGTGGAGTCCCCGGAGTACGTGGCGGTGATCGTGTTCGTGCCGGCGACGAATCCGCTCGCCGTCAGAGTCGCGGTGCCGGAGTCGTCGAGCGCGATCGTGCCGAGGCTTTGGCCGTTGTCCTTGAACTGGACGCTGCCGGTCGGGACACCCGGGTCGCCGTCGGCGGCCGTGACGGTGGCGGTGAGCGTGGATGACTGGCTTGTCTGCAGGTTCGTCGGGTTGGCCGAGAGCGTCACGCTCGTCGGGTGCACCGTCGGGGCGGCCGAGCCGGCGGTGATCGTCACCGGAGAAGACGTCGAGCCCGTGAAGGGGTAGCTGAAGACGAACGTGGCGACGACGCTGTGCTGCCCGGCCGGGAACGTCGTGGAATACGTCGCCGTCGAGGTGTCCGTCCCGCTGGCCGCGAGCGTGGCGCTGGCGAGTGCGACGCCGTTGTCCGCAAACGTCACCATACCCGTCGGGCTGCCGCCGCCGCTCGTGGAGACTGTGGCCGTCAACGTGACCTGGTCGGTCGTCGCGGGCGACATGGAGCTCGCAGCGAGGCTCGTCGTCGTGGGAGTGCCGAAGTAGGCGCGCATGGGGGCCGCCGTCGCCGGACGGACGGTCCACGCCGCCGCGCACGCCCCGGTGAGCCCGAGAACCGCGAGAACGGTCAGGCGCCGCCGCAGACGCGCCTTTGGCTGAATGGCCGCAGAACGTGTCATCTGGTCTTCGAGGTGAAACCGCCGCAGATCGAGGTACCGCCGCCGTCCAGTCTACGCCGTATCGTCCAGGAGCCGACCCCCTTTTCGGGGGACGTACCTCTTCCGGACGGCTCTCCGTCGGCGTTTCCGGCTCACACAGTCGCGCGCCAGATCAGGTCGATCACAGCGGTCCGGTTCTGGTCGGCGTTGCCTGCTGTCGTCGGCAGGTACAGCTCGACCTTGTACTTGATCGTCTGGCCCGGCTGGAGCGGGCCGGAGCCGAGATCATTGGCCTGGGACGTCCACTGGAGCAGCGGCGGCAGCGGGTTCGGCGCCGCTGTTCCGTCCTTCCAGACTCCGAGCTCGAGGTCGTTCCAGAAGGAGTTCTGCGTCCCGGCGGCCTGGAGCGAGACCGTGAACGCCTGGTTCGTGTCGTTGCGGATCGTCATCACCTCGGACGCCGAGCCGCCGGGCGCCATGTTCGTCGCGTAGATGCGACACGACGAATGGTCGCTCGTGATCGTGATACCGGTCGTGCCGCAGGACGCGCCGCCCGAGGTGGTGCCCGTGGTCGTCGTCGCCGTCGTCGTGACGGACGGCGTTGTTCTCGGAGTCGTCTTCGTGGCGGTTGTCGTGGTGGCCGTCGTCTCGGTGGTGGTCTCCGTGGTGGTGGTCGCGATCGGGGGCGTCGCGGTTGTCGACGTGGTCGGCGGCGGCGACGGGGTCGTCCTGGCCGGCGGCGTCGGCCCGGTCGTGGTGGTGCTCGTCGTGGTGGTGCCGCCGAACCCTCGGTTCGGCGGCGGCACGGGGGCGCCGCCCGCGGGCGGGTTCGAGGGCGGCACACCGATGCCGGGCACGGGCTGCTGCCCGTTGTCGGGCAGTGCTGTCGTCGGCGTCGGCGTGCCGACGAAGGCGAAGCTGTTGATCTGTCCGTGGCCTGCCTTCGAGTAGTGCGGAATCTGCGGGGTGCCGTGCACGCCGACGATTGCGCGGCCGCCGCTCGAGAGGGCGAGGTGGCCGACCGGCGCGGGGAGGAAGCCGCCGAGGTCGCCCCGGGTCTTGTAGGCGAGGTAGTCGCGGTCGGCGAGCGCCTGGCTGATCACGGCCTTCTGGAGTGGCACGAGCGTAGTCGGGTTGCCGTCCGGGCCGCGGAGCGGTGTCGTGTAGTCGATCCCCGGGTTCTCGACCGCCGGGTTCGGGTGCGCTGGGCCCGGTGGCGCTGCCGCCGGCGCAGCGGCCGCCGACATCGCGAGGACAGCGGTCGCAGCGACGGCCACGAGCACGGCCGGTGCTCTCACCGCCACCACCGGTGGGCGAGCCGCAGCGAGAAGGTGCCGACGATGAGCATCACGCAGAGCAGCCCGATCGCCGCGTAGAGGAAGACCGCGCGGCCGGTGGCCTCGCTGTTGTCGTTCAGCGACGCGCCGAGCACGGCGACGGGCTGGTGGTCGAGGACGAGGCGGCCGAGCATCTCGCGGTCCTTGCCGCGGACATACCGGGTGACGGTTGCGCCGCCGCCGAAGAGCGCCTGCGCGGAGCTCGGGTCGAGGGCCCTCGGCTCGTACGGCTCCGTCGTCGCGAGCGGATGGCCGTCCTTGTCGTAGGCTGTCAGCGCCGTGCCGACCTGCTGCGAGAAGCGCCCGAGCGCGTCGGCGAGCGGCGTCATCGCGAGCGCGACGCCGACGGCCTTCGAGCCGTCGAGGATCGGCCCGATCGTGACGAGGGTCGGGCCGCTCCGGAAGGTGGCGAGCAGCGTGAACCGGCCCCCGCGCGGCCCGTGTGCCTGCCGGATCGCCCGGGCGATCGCGGGCATGCCGGCCCGGCTTGCGATGGGAGCGGGGGCGCCCCCGGAGCGGACGGCGAGCATGACGCGGCCGTCCGGGAGCACGATGTCGACCATCGGTACGTCCGCGTTCCCCTGGATCGGCGTCACGAGCCGGTTCAGCGTCGCGATGTCGTGTGTCGCGACGGAGCGGCCGACGCCCTCGGTGAAGGTGACGGCGCGGAGGGCCGACAACTGCTCGGCCTCGAGCGTGACGAGCGCTGCGTCGGTGCCGGCGCCCGCGTCGCGCAGGCGGGAGTCGAGGTTCGCGCGGACGCCGTCGGTCGCCCGCTGGCCGGCCCAGAACGCGGTGAGGATCGCCGCGACGAGGCCGAGCGCGATGTGGACGCGCCGACGCCGATACCACGGGACCGGGTGCTGCTCGGTGACCTCCACGTCTGGCCGGCTCAGAAGCCGCCGCTCGCCGTGACCAGGCAGTTCGAGGCCGTGCAGGCCGCCGCCGACCCGGTCGACGAGGTGATGCCGGTGGACGCCGTGAACGTCGCCGTCCCGGAGACCGTGCGCGTGCCCGACGAGGTGACGGTGACCGTGACCTGGTTGCCCGACGTGGCGACGGTGGCCGTCCGTGAGGCCGTGCCGGTGCTGCTGATGGTCAGACCGGTGAGCTTGCCGATGGTGTAGGAGTCCGAGGCGCCCGCGCAGGTCGTGTCGCCGATCAGGATGACGCCTGCACCGGAGGCGCCGGAGACGAGGCAGACATTCGTCGCCGAGGCGGTGTTGACGTCCTGGTTGAACGTGATCGTGATCGTGTCGCCGCTGTCGACGGCTCCGGCCGTGCCGCCGTTCGTGAGCGCGACCGTGCTCGGGATCAGACCGACCCGGATCGGCGTGAAGTCAGCGGCGGCCGTCCAGGCGGTCGCCGAGGTGCTGACCAGCCTGTAACACCACCAGTGGCCGCTCGCGCCGCTCGCGCCCGTTGTCGAATAGGAGGCGGTCGTCGCCGACGCCATCGTCGCAGCCAGGGCGTACGTGCCGCAGTTCGCGCTCGCGCCGGCACCGCCGTCGACGCCGTAGAGCTGCTGTCCGGTGACCGGCCCGTGCGTTCCGGGCGTCCACGCCAGCGATGCGCCGTAGCCGCTCGGCGCGGGCGTGCCGAGACCGGTCGGCGGACCGACCCAGCCGGCCGCGAGCGCGGAGTCCTTGTTCGTGACCTCACCGGTCAAGATCGCGAACGTCCCACCCGCGTGCACGTAACCGAGCAGGATCGAGAGCCCGATGAGGAGTGCGGAGAGCCCGACGGCCCGCCGCAGGGCCGTCGGGCTCATGCCGACGCACCGTGTCTTCGCCCGCGGTCGTGCCAGATCTCGTAGAGCGTGATCACCCCGAGCAGCAGGGCCGGGACGAGCAGCAACAGCAGCCGTGCCGTCGTCGACTGGAGGTCGTAGAGGACGTAGCCGGCCACCGGCACGTGGAACACGGCGAGCCAGCCGGTGCCGACGGCCGGAATCCGCCAGTCGTCGGGCGTCCCGTTCGCGTCACCCTTCGTGATGAAGTAGCGGCCGGTCGCGTTCGTGTCGATCCGGTAGACGCGGTGAGTGACCCTCTTGTTCGTCTGGCCGGGCTCGTTGAAGACGATCACGTCTCCGACCTTCACCTTGTTCGCGGGCATCGACCGGTAGAAGACGATCGAGCCGGTCGGGATGCCCGGTGACATGCTCCCCGAGCGGACGACGAGCGCCTGGTAGGGGAGGAACCGCGGCCCGACGGTGACCGCCAGCAGGCCGATGACGACGAGCGTGACGGCGGCGAGCAGGATCCCCGAGCCGATCTTCAGCGCGAGCGCGAGTCGCTGGCTGCGCGCCTCCGCCGGGCCCTGCGTCGAGGGAATCTCGGGCGCGGGCAGCGGAAGATCCGTCGGGGAGCCCTCGGCCATCATCAGGTTGTAACGTGCCATGCAAGCGAGAACAAGGCCTCTTCTCCCTG
>DATFMW010000338.1:0-2936 GCA_035266765.1 Gaiellaceae bacterium
CTGCCGGGGAACGTCTCGGCGGCCGAGTTCATCAGCCACATGGCCGAGGTGAGCGGTCTGCCGCGCGGCCACGCCCGCTCCCGTGCCGCCGACGCGCTCCGCCACGTCGGCCTGTTCGAGGAGCGCTACCGGCCGATCGGCGGCTACTCGACCGGCATGCGCCAGCGCGTGAAGCTCGCGCAGGCGCTCGTCCACGATCCCGTGCTCGTGTTCCTCGACGAGCCGACCGCGGGGCTCGACCCGACCGGCCGCGAGGAGATGCTCGCGCTGATCCGCAAGACGAGCCGCGAGTTCGGGATCAGCCTGCTGCTCTCGTCGCACCTGATGGGCGACGTCGAGCGGACCTGCGACCGGATCCTCCTGCTCGAGCGGGGCGAGGTCGTCCACCACGGCGACGTCGCGAGCTTCACGAGCGAGACCGAGACGCTCTACGTCGAGGTGACCGGCCGCCGGGACGAGTTCGTCGCGGCGCTGCGCGAGCGGCGGCTCGAGGCGCGCGTCGAGGGTGTCACGGTCGTCGTCCCCGACGTGGTGGACGTGCACTACGACCTGATCCGCGACGCGCTCGTGGCGTCGGGCGCACCGCTGCGGCGGATGGCGCCGCACCGGCGTACGCTCGCCGAGCTGTTTCACGGCGGCGGGCGCGGGGAGGACGCGCCGTGAGCCAGGCCGAGGCGACCGGGCGCGTCTACGACCTCGGCTTCCGCCGCTACGAGGGGCCGCGGGGCGGTCGCGGGCGAGCGATGTTCGCCGTGTACAAGGACGGCCTGCGGGCGGCGACCGGGCTCGGCCGCGGCGGCCGGGCGAAGATCGCCCCCTGGCTCGCCGTCGCCGCGTCGCTCATTCCGGCGATCGTGCTCGCGCTCGTCGCGGGCGCCGCGAACCGGCTCGCCCCGGGCTTCGACGCCGCGACCGACCTCCCGTCGCACGCCGCCTACTACGGGATCGCGTCGATCGTGTTGCTCATCTTCGCGGCGGCGGTCGGCCCGGAGCTCTTCTGCCCCGACCGCCGGAACGGGACGATCAGCCTCTACCTCGTCCGTCCGCTCGAGGCCGCGGACTACGCCGTCGCACGCTGGGGCGCGCTGCTCACCGTCCTCGTCGCGGCGGCCTGGCTGCCGCAGCTGATCCTGCTGGCGGGGCTCGTGCTCGGCGCGCCCGATCCCGGTCACTATCTCGCCCAGCACTGGCTCGACGTGCCGCGGTTCCTGCTCGCCGGGCTCGCGCTCGGCGCGTGGACGGCCACCGCGGCGACGCTCGTCTCCGCGTTCACGACCCGCCGCGCCTACGCCGCGGCCTTCCTCGTCGGCGTGTTCGTCGTCAGCTCGGCGGTGATCGGCGGCGTCACCGACGCGGTCTCCTCCGGCACGGCCCGCTGGCTCGCGCTGCTCAGCCTCCCGGACGTGCCGCTCTTCGTGAACGACCTCGTCTTCGGGGGCAAGGCGACCGCGGGCGCGACCGCCGCCGAGACGCTCCCCGGCGCGGTGCAGGTCGGCTGGTACCTGCTCGCCCTCGCCGGGATGGGGCTGTTCGCGCTCCGCCGCTACCGGAGGCTCGAGGCGTGAGCGCCTCTGCGGTCGAGCCCGTCGTCGTGGTCGAGGCGGTGTCGAAGTGGTTCGGGAGCGTCGTCGCGGTCAACGACGTGTCCTT
This sequence comes from Gaiellaceae bacterium, assembly GCA_035266765.1. GTDB lineage: Bacteria > Actinomycetota > Thermoleophilia > Gaiellales > Gaiellaceae > Palsa-739. The sequence continues at coordinate 1,651 of DATFMW010000338.1, forward strand.
TGCGGTACGGCCCGGGATCACCGGGCTGCTCGGCCCGAACGGCGCGGGCAAGACGACGCTGCTCCGGCTGATCAGCGGGCTCGCCGCGCCGTCGGAGGGCTCGGTGCGCGTGTTCGGCGCCGACGTGCGAAGCGAGCGGGAGCTGTACCGCCGCATCGGCGTCATGTCCGAGCACGAGTCGACGTACGAGTTCCTGACGGGACGGCAGCTCGTCGAGCTCGCCGCGCGGCTGCACCGCGTGGACGACGCTGCCGGGGCGGCCCGCCGGGCGATCGAGCTCGTCGACCTGGCCGAGGCGGCGGGCCGGCGGGTGCGCACGTACTCGCGCGGGATGCGGCAGCGGATCAAGCTCGCGGCGACGCTCGTGCACGACCCGGAGCTGCTGATCCTCGACGAGCCGTTGAGCGGCGCCGATCCGCGCCAGCGCGCCGCGTTCCTCGAGCTCCTGCACGAGCTCGCGGCGGCGGGCCGGACGATCCTCGTCTCCTCCCACATCCTCGAGGAGGTGGAGTCGCTCGCCGCGACGGTGCTGCTCGTCGTGAACGGCAAGCTCGCCGCCGAGGGCGACCACCACGCGATCCGGGCCGCGCTCGACGAGCGTCCCTACCACGTGCGCGTGGTCTGCGACTCGCCGCGGGAGCTCGCCGCCGGGCTCGTACGGCTCGACACCGTCGACTCCGTCGACGTCGGCTCCGACGGCGAGGTCGTGCTGCTCAGCCGCAACGTCGGCGCCGTCCAGCAGGCACTGCCGGCGCTCGCGGCCGACCTCGGGATCCGCCTCCGCCGGGTCGAGCCGCTCGACGACTCGCTCGAGAGCGTCTTCGAGTACCTGGTGGAGCGGTGACGCGCGCGGTCTATCTCCTGTCGCTCCGCCAGCTCATGGGGAGGTGGCGGGTCTCGATCCTCGTCCTCCTGTGCGCGGTGCCGTTCGCGGTCGCGGGCGCCGCGGGCGCGGCCGCCGACGCGCCCTCGGCCGCCGATCTCGACCGCGCGCTCCTGAACGGGCTGCTCGCCGCGGCGATCCTGCCGATCGTGGTGCTGACGGTCGCGACGGCGGCGCTCGGCAACGAGCTCTCCGACAAGACGCTCGGCAACCTGACGCTCGCCCCGGTCGCGCACGCGCGGATCGTGCTCGCGAAGCTCGCCGCCGCGATCACCGTCTGCCTGCCGCTGCTCGTCGGCGGGGCCGCCGGGAGCGTGTTTCTCGGCTTCGACCTCGCCGGCCTCGACGGAGCGGGGCGGGCGGCGGCCGCGTCGGGCGTCGCGATCGCGGCCGGCGTCGCGCT
>DATFMW010000339.1:0-3077 GCA_035266765.1 Gaiellaceae bacterium
GGCCCGACCTGCCAGACGCGGATGAAGTGGATGAGCAACTCGTCGCTCGGCCACGGCGGGGTCGCCTCGCGCACGTCGTGGCCGAGCTCTGCGAGCAGGTCGGCCGTCTCGCGCACCGCGGCGACGCATGCGTCGTCGTGCGGCACCGCGATCGGCGGCTCGGTCGTGAAGGCGATTCGCAGCCGTCCCGGATCCTCGTCGACCTCGGCGAGGAACGGCCGCTCGGGCTCCGCGGCGAAGAAGAACTCGCCCGGCTCGGGGCCGGCCATCACGTCGAGAAGCGCGGCTGTGTCACGCACGCTCCGCGTCAGTGAGCCGACGGTGCCGAGCCCGAGCGTGCCCGACCCGTACGGCGCGGGGGAGACGCGTCCGCGCGACGGCTTCAGGCCCACGAGGCCGCAGCACGAGGCCGGGATCCGAATCGAGCCGCCACCGTCGCTGCCTTGCGCGGCTGGGCAGAGGCCCGCGGCCGTCGCCGCGGCAGCGCCGCCGCTCGACCCGCCGGGGGTTCGATCGGTGTCCCACGGGTTCCGGCAGGCGCCGTTCAGCTCCGACTCGGTCTGCGCGATCGTGCCGAGCTCGGGCGTGTTCGTCTTGCCGAGGAAGACGAAGCCCGCCTCGCGCAGCCGGCGGACGGCCGCCTGGTCGAAGTCGGGCACGTAGTCGGCAAACGACTTCGTCGAGTACGTCGTGCGCAGCCCGGCGGTCTCGTGGAGGTCCTTGATCGGAAGCGGCACGCCGCGGAACGCCGCTCCGCTGTCGTTCGCCCCGGCCGCGCGCGCCGCGGCTCGAGCACCCTCGGCGTCGACCGTGACGTAGGAGTTCAGCTGGGGGTCGAGGCGCTCGATCCGGTCGAGGTAGAGGTCGACGAGCTCGACCGGCGAGACCTCGCGGGCCCGCACGCGTATGGCAAGCTCGAGGACGCCGGCGAAGGCGAGCTCGTCGCTCACGGGATCCGGGGCCATGATCGGCCTAGGCCGGTCGTTCGCCGGCGAGGAACATCGCGCCCTGCGCGCCCACCGGATGCGTGTCGCAGAGGACGCGCGTGATTTGCACCTGGCCCGCGACTCCCGCCTCGTCGAGCCGCTCGAAGCAGCGGCGCACCATGCCCGCCGAGGCGCCGTAGCCGGCCGTGTGGGCAGAGCGGAAGTGGAAGCCCGGGCGGCCGGTGCTCTGCATCGGGTTCAGCGGCCCGGCGAGCACCGCGGCCAGAGCGATGTCGTTCGACGACACGAGCTCGAGATCGCAGAGGAGGTCGCTCCAGTCGGCCGGGAGGACGGCGAGCGCAGCGTCCCAGTCGGCGGCGAGCGAGGTCTTCGCGGCCGGCTGCTCGGGCTGCGACGTGCTCGACGAGACGAGCTCGAGACGGCCGTCAATACCTTCCGCGTCGATCTTTTGGAGCATCCGTCTGACCGCTTCGGGTCCGACGCTCCCACCGTTGCGGGCCACGGAGATCCGGATCGATCTCCCGGTGAGACCCGGGCCGGCCGGCGCGAGCAGCGCAGCGGCGCGGTCTCGCGCCTCGTCGGGCCCGATCGTGAGGGAGAGACGGATGTCCGTCCACCTCGGATCCAGGCGGCCCTCGAGGCCGGTCCACTGTTCGACGAGGCTCACAGCGCGAACCGTACACTCACCGCCGTGGCCAAGGTGGAGCACACGGTGAGCCTCGTGAAGGCCGACCTTCCGGACGTCCTCCGGGAGATGTTGCTGATCCGGCGGTTCGAGGAAAAGGTCGAGGAGCGCTTCCGCGCCGGCGAGCTCCCTGGCTTCCTGCACGTTGCAATCGGCCAGGAGGCGATCGCCGTCGGCGTCTGTCGCGCGCTCGAGGACGGCGACGTGATCTCGTCCACCCACCGCGCCCATGGCCACACGCTCGGGAAGGGCACGCACCCGAACGAGCTGATGGCCGAGCTCTACGGCAAGCAGGAGGGCTGCTCGCACGGCTACGGCGGCTCGATGCACCTCTACGACGTCGAGCGCGGGAACATGGGTGCGAACGCCGTCATCGGCGGTGGCCTGCCGCAAATCACAGGCTCTGCGCTCGCGTTCAAGCTGCGCGCTGAGCCGCGCGTGGCGGTCGCGTTCTTCGGCGACGGAGCCACGAACATCGGCACGTTCCACGAGGCGCTGAACCTCGCCCAGCTGTGGCAGGTTCCGGCCGTGTTCGTGCTCGAGGACAACAAGTGGGCCGAATCGACGCCCGAGTCGCAGCACTCGCCGATCCGTGACCTCTCGGACCGCGCGAAGGCGTTCGGGATGAAGTCGATGAAGGCCGACGGCCAGGACGTCGAGGCCGTCTTCAAGACCGCACGCAAGGCCGTCGTGCATGCTCGCTCCGGCCACGGCCCGGTGTTCCTCCATCTCGACACCGTCCGCTTCTCGGGCCACTACATCGGCGATCCGCAGGTGTACCGCCCGAAGGACGAGGTGCGCGAGCTGCGGGAGACGCGCGACCCGATCACGCTCCTGCGCGAGAAGATCGAGCTCTCCGACGAGGAGTTCGCCGAACTCGACGCCGAGGTGACCGAGATCGTCGAGGCGTCCGTCGCGTTCGCGAAGGCGGGCACCGACCCCGCACCCGAAGACGCGCTCAAGAACGTCTACGCATGAATGCCGAAATCGTCAACTGGCCATGGATGTCCATCTCCATGACCATGGATAACCATGGACACGCAGCCATGGCTAGCCATGGAGCGGTATGCCTGAGCTGACCTACCGCGAGGCCGTGCGCGACGCGCTCTCCCAGGCGATGCGCACCGACGAGGACGTCTTCATCATGGGCGAGGACATCGCCGAGATGGGTGGCTCGATGGGCGTCACGCACGGGATGGTCGAGGAGTTCGGGCCCGAGCGCGTTCGCAACACGCCGATCTCCGAGATGGCGCTCGCCGGCGCTGCGATCGGCGCCGCGCTCCAGGGCATGCGCCCGGTGGCGGAGATCATGTACGAGGACTTCATGACGCTCGCCTCCGAGCAGGTCGTGAACCAGGCGGCGAAGCACCGCTACATGTCGGGCGGCCAGCTCACCGTCCCGGTCGTCTTCCGCACGCAGGGCGGCGCCGGCTGGTCGCCGGGCG
>DATFMW010000340.1:0-2103 GCA_035266765.1 Gaiellaceae bacterium
ACTCCCACTCCTCCGGGACGAGGCGGAAGCCGCCCCAGCGCTCGGGCCGCGGCACCTCGCCGCCGCCGAGCTCGCGCTCGAGCTCCTCCACCCGCCGCTCGAGTGCCGCCCGCCCCGCGACCGGCTCGCTCTGGTGCGACGCGTGGGCGCCGACCTGCGCGGCCCGCGGGCGCGTCGCGAAGTACGCATCCGCCTCGGCCGGATCCACCCGCTCCACCACGCCCTCGACGCGCACCTGCCGCCCGAGCGCATCCCAGTAGAAGAGGAGCGCGGCGCGCGGGTTCGCCTCGAGCTCGCGACCCTTCCGGCTCGTCGCGTGCGAGAAGAACACGAGACCCGTCTCGTCGGCACGCTTCAGCAGCACCATCCGCGCCGACGGCGCTCCTGCCGGCGTCGCGGTCGCGAGCGTCATCGCCTCCGGGGCGCGCACGACCTCCCGCGCGTCGGCGAACCAGCGCCCGAACTGCTGCAGCGGATCCGGGTCGAGATCGTCGCGGCGAAACGGCCGGTCGCGCTCGCTCACGAGATCAGCGACTGGCGCAGCGCCATCGCGACCGCCTGCGTGCGCGTGTCGGCATCGAGCTTCGACATCGCCTTGCGCACGTGCGTCCGCACCGTCTCGGGCGAGATGAACAGGCGCTTGCCGATCTCCTCGTTCGCGAGCCCGTCCGCAAGCAGCCGCAACACCTCCCGCTCCCGCTGGGTCAGCGCGGGCAGCCTCGCCGTCATCTGGGCGCTCACGAGGATGCCCGCGAGCACGGGATCGACGTAGGTCTCGCCGCTCGCGACCCGCTCGACGGCGCGGACGAGATCGCTGAGCGGCGCCTCCTTGAGCACGAAGCCGCGCACGCCGGCATCGAGGGCCTCCGACAGGAGCGCGCGATCGCCGAACGCGGTGTAGAAGACGACCGCGGTCCCCGGCGAGACCGCCGGGACACGCGTCGCGACCTCGATCCCCGAGAGCCGCGGCATCCGGATGTCAACGAGTGCGACGACCGGCTTCACGGCCTCGATCTGCGCGAGCGCCTCTTCCCCGTCCTGCGCGCGGCCGCGCACGTCGATCCCGTTCCGCTCGAGGATCTCCACCAGCGCGGCGAGCATCGCGGGATGGTCGTCCGCAACGACGCAGGTGATCGGGCCACCGGTCACACTGCTGTCCTTCTAGCCTTCATAGTGCTGGTGCACCGCCCCCCTCTCTCGGGGATTCCGTCGCACGGCCTGCAACGCTGGAACGGATGAAGATGAACAGGAACCACAAGGAGTTCCCTCCGGTCAACGGAAGTGTGCTCGATCTCTCGGACGATGTCCTGCTCGAGCTCGCGCCGGCGGCACGCCTCGCCGCCGTCGGAACGCTCGCGGGCACTGCGGCACACGGGCTCGGGAACTCGCTCTTCGGCGTGCTCGGCCTCGTGGAGCTGCTGCTTGCAGATGCCGATCCCGGCTCGCCGGCGGCGGAGCGCCTCGTGCTCGTCCGGCATGCGGCGCTCGAGCTGAAGGACACGCTCGGCGCGCTCGCCGGCGCGACCCGGCCCGCCCTGGACGGCCGGTGGGCGGAGCCGCTCGACGACACCGTACGGGCGACTGCCGCCTTCTTCCGGCGCACGAGCCCGACGCTCCGGCTCGAGTTCGCCGAGCGGTATCCCGAGGAGCCGCTGGAGGTCGCCGCACCCAGGGCGACGGTGCGCCAGCTCGTCCTTCACCTGCTCCAGCACGCGTGGGCGGTGGCCGGCTCGGACGGTGCCGTCGAGCTCGAGGCCGCCCGCGACGGGGAGAGTGCCCTGCTGAGCGTCCGGGCATCCGGCAACGGCGGCGACTCCAGCCCCGGCCTCGGCCTGCTCGCCGCGGGCGCGCTCGCGCGCGCCTCGGGCGGCTCGCTCGCCTCGCCCGAGCCGGGCAAGCTGCTCCTCCGGCTTCCGCTCGGCGGAGACGCTGCGGAAAAGCCGCGCGGCGACTCGGCAGCACCCACGATGGCGCCCATAGCCGATCTGGACGACGATGACGATGCTCCACGTTGAGCCAGACAGGGAATCTCACCCGCCCGGCACGCTCGCCTGCGTGATCTCGTCTCGCGTGCAGGTATCGGTGACGCGGCGTCGACCCGGC
>DATFMW010000341.1:0-2486 GCA_035266765.1 Gaiellaceae bacterium
CGGAGACTCAGGACACGGACTTCACGTGGGAGGAGTTCGTCCGCCGCAACAACGACGAGCTGCTCGCGAACTGGGGCAACCTCGTCAACCGGACGCTCGTGAACGCGCACCGCAACTTCGGCGAGGTCCCGGTCCGCGGCGAGCTGACCGAGCGCGACCGGGCTGTGCTGGACGGCGTCGCGAGCGGCTTCGCCGAGGTCGGCGCCCTGATCGAGCAGACCCGGTTCCGCGCCGCCGTCCAGGCGGCGATGAAGTGGAGCTCGTTCACGAACCAGTACCTCGCCGACGAGGCGCCGTGGACGGTCGTGAAGACCGACCGCGACCGCGCCGCCACGGTGCTGAACGTCGCACTGACGTGCGTCGACTCGCTCAAGACGCTCCTGGCGCCGTTCCTGCCGTTCAGCTCGCAGGCGGTTCACGAGCTCCTCGGCTACGAGGGCGAGCTCGCCGGCCCGCTGCGCTTCGCCGAGGTGACCGAAGAGAACGGGCCTCCCCACCGTGTGCTCACCGGCGACTACGAGCACGGCGCCGGCTCGTGGGGGCCGAGCGAGCCGCCGGCGGGCCAGAAGCTGCCCGAGCCGCGGCCGCTCTTCCGCAAGCTCCCGCCGGAGACGGCCGCCGAGGAGCTCGCCCGGCTGGGACTGTGAGCGGGGCGGGCACGTGATCGACACGCATGCCCACCTCGATGCGCTCGACGAGGATCCCGCCGCCGTCGTCGAGCGGGCGCGCGCCGCGGGCGTGACCCGGATCCTCACCGTCGGCACCGACCCCGACGGCTGGGGGAGAGCGCTCGCGCTCGCCGAGGGTCACGAGGGCGTCTTCGCGATCCTCGGCGTCCATCCGCACGAGGCCGAGCGCGTCGACGCTGACGCCGTGCGCGAGGTCTGCCGTCTCCAGAACCATCCGAAGGTCGTCGCCGTGGGCGAGATCGGCCTCGACTGGTTCCGCGATTACGCGGCGCCCGACGCGCAGCGCCGCCTCTTCGCCGCGCAGCTTGCGATGGCCGCAGACATCGGCAAGCCCGTCGTGATCCACACGCGCGCAGCCGACGACGACACTCGCGCTGCGCTCGCCGAGCACCCCGGCACGGTCGTCCTGCACTGCTTCTCCTCGCCGCACCTGCTCCCGGTCGCGCTCGAGCGCGGCTGGTACGTCTCGTTCGCCGGCAACGTCACGTTCCCGAAGGCGACCGACCTCCGGCTCGCCGCGACACAGGTGCCCGCCGACCGGATCCTCGCCGAGACCGACTGTCCCTACCTCGCGCCGCAGCCGGTGCGCGGGCAGCGCAACGAACCGGCGAACGTCATGCACACGCTCGCCGCGCTCGCCGAGGCGCGCGGCGACGACTCCGCCGAGCTCGAGCGCCGGATCGAGGCGAACGCCGCCGAATGCTTCGCTCTCGGCGCGTGACCGTCCGCGCGGACATGTCCCGGTGTCGGACACGGTCACGGAACCTGCGCGAGAGTGTCGCGACGTGAACGTTCAGCCGAAGAAGTCGCTCGGCCAGCACTTCCTCGCCGACGAGAACATCCTCGGCGTGATCGGCCGGCTCGCCGAGCTCGAGCCGGAGGACGTCGTGCTCGAGGTCGGCCCGGGCCTCGGCGTCCTCACCCGCTACCTCGCCGCCCGTGTCGCCCGCGTCCACGCGGTCGAGCTCGACGCCTCGCTCGAGCCGCACCTGCGCGGTGCGGGCGAGAACGTCGTGCTCCACCTCGGCGACGCGCTCCGCCTCGACCTCGCTGCCCTCGCCCCGGACGCAGGCAAGCTTGTCGCGAACCTCCCCTACAACATCGCGACGCCGCTCCTCGTCGAGAGCCTCGACGGCCTCCCCGGGATCGGACTCTGGTGCGTGATGGTGCAGCGCGAGGTCGCCGACCGGCTCTTCGCCGTTTCCGGTACGAAGGCCTACGGCGCCGTCTCGGTGCTCGTGCAGCTCGCGGCCGAGCGCACGGGGTTCCATGCGGTGTCGCGGACGGTCTTCCGGCCGCCGCCGAACGTCGACTCCGCGCTCGTCGCGTTCCGCCGCACCACGCTCCCACGGGATTTCGCCCGCGTGAAAGAAGTCGTGGCCGCGGCGTTCGCGCACCGCCGCAAAACGCTCCCGAACTCGCTTGCGCTTGCCGGCCTCGCCCCGCGCGAGCAGGCCGCGGAGGCGCTCGTGGCGATCGGTCGCGAGCCGTCGGCGCGTGCCGAGGCGCTCGCACCGCCCGAGTTCGTCGCGCTCGCGGAGGCGTTGGGATGAGGGCCCCGGCACCGGCGAAGATCAACCTCGCGCTCGTCGTCGGCCCGGCCCGCGACGACGGCAAGCACGAGGTTCTGACCGTCCTGCAGCGGATCGACGTCGTCGACCGGATCGAGCTCAGGGAGGCGCCAGGGCTGCGCGTGGAGGGGTTCGCCGCCGACACGCTCGTCCGCACCGCGCTCGAGGAGCTCGCCCGGCGCGCCGGGATCGAGGCCCGCTGGAGCGTCCGGATCGAGAAGAGCAT
>DATFMW010000342.1:0-5238 GCA_035266765.1 Gaiellaceae bacterium
GAGCGCGCGCACCGCCGACCGCGCGGCCCGGCCGCCGGCGCCCGGCTCGAGCGGCGCGTGGAACTCCACCGCCTGCGCGCCGGCGAGCAGCTCGATCGCGACCGCCCGCTCGCAGTTCGCGAGCACCTGCCACGCCTTCAGCCCGGCGGCGTTTCCCATCGAGACGTGGTCTTCCTGGCCGGCGCTCGTGGGGATCGAGTCCACCGAGGCAGGATGGCACAGCACCTTGTTCTCCGAGACGAGCGACGCGGCCACGTACTGCGGGATCATGAAGCCGCTGTTCAGTCCGCCGTCGCTCGTCAGGAACGCCGGCAGGCCGTCGGAGAGGTTCGGGTTCACGAGCCGTTCGACCCGCCGCTCCGAGATGCTCGCGAGCTCCGACACCGCCATCGCGAGAGCGTCGAGCCCGAACGCGAGCGGCTGGCCGTGGAAGTTCCCGTTCGAGACGAGCAGTTCGTCGTCGACGAGCACGAGCGGGTTGTCGGTGGCCGCGTTCAGCTCGACCGAGACCGTGTAGTCGACGTAGTCGAGGAGGTCGCGCGAGGCGCCGTGGACCTGCGGCGCGCAGCGCAGCGAGTACGCGTCCTGCACCTTGGCGCACCAGCGGTGCGACTCGATGATCGCCGAGCCCTCGAGCAGGCGCAGGACGTTCGCGGCCGCATCCGCCTGGCCGCGGAGCGGCCGCAGCGCCTGGATCTGGGGCAGGAACGACGTGCGCGAACCCTGCAGCGACTCGAGCGAGAGCGCGCACGCGAGATCGGCCGCCCGGGCGAGCCGCCGCGCGCGGACGAGCCCGAGCGCGGCGAACGAGGCCATGAACTGCGTCCCGTTGATCAGCGACAGGCCTTCCTTCGCCTCGAGGGCGATCGGCTCCAGCCCGACGCGTACGAGCGCCTCGCCGCCGGGAAGCCGCTCGCCGGCGACGAACGCCTCGCCCTCGCCGACGAGCGGCAGCGCGAGATGCGCGAGCGGCGCGAGGTCGCCGGAGGCGCCGACCGAGCCGCGGCTCGGCACGACCGGCAGGAGGCCGCGGCCGAGACACTCGAGCAGCAGCTCCGCAGTCTGGATCCGCGCGCCCGAGGTGCCCTTCGCGAGCGTGTTCGCGCGCAGGAGCATGGCGGCGCGGACGATCTCGTCGGGGTAGGGATCGCCGACTCCGCAGGCGTGCGAGCGGAGCAGGCGCAGCTGGAGCTCGCCGGTCAGCTCCTCGGGGATCGAGCGGCTGACGAACCGTCCGAACCCCGTGTTGACGCCGTAGGTGTGCTCGCTCGACCCGTGCGCGGCGCGCTCGACGAGGTTGCGCGCGGCGAGCATCTGCGCGCGGGCCGCGTCCGTGAGGACGGCGACGGCGGCTCCGTCGACGGCAACGGCCCAGACGTCGGCGACGCTGAGGTCGTCGCCGGTGAGGCCGATCGCGGTGCGTTGGGCCACGGCGCGAGTCTAGACCGCCGCAGCCCCCAGGCCCGCGGTGCCCCGCGGGTGCACCCGTGGCGCCCCACGTTCCCCCAAGGGGTGCGAGGACCCCCTACCTGGAGCGGTACGTGTGCACCCGTGACGCGAACGTCGCGACTCTCCGGAGAATCCCCGTCGTCGTAACGGTTCGCCGCAGCTACCTTCACCTCGCCGGTGCGCCCCCTCGACCCTCTCGTCCGCGTCCGCGTGCTCTTCTGCCTCGTCGGCGTGGCCGAGTCGGCGATCGTTCCCTTCCTGCCGCTGCTCCTCCGTGACCGCGGGCTCAGTCCGCAGGCGATCGGCGCGGTCCTCGCGCTCCTCGCAGGGGTCGCGTTCGCATCCGGACCGCTCTGGGGATACCTCGCCGACCGGGCGCTCGGCTACGAGCGGACGCTCATCCTCGCGATGCTCGGTACCGCCGGGGGTGCCGTGGCGCTCTCTTTCGCACACACGGTTGCCGCGATCGCGGTCGCGGGCTCGGTCACCTGGGCGCTCCGCTCGCCGAACCTGGCCGTCGCGGACTCGATCGCGCTCGCGCGCCTGGGACCGGCCCGTCGCGGCTCCTACGGCAGCGTTCGCCTCTGGATGAGCCTCGGCTTCGCGGCCGGCGCACTCGCCTGGGGCGGGCTCGTGTCTGCGGTCGGAATCGATCTCGTGGCTCCGCTCTACGCCGGCCTGACCGCTCTCAACGCGCTCGGACTCGTGATCGTGTTCCGCAAGCGCAGCCTGTGGCGCCGGACGGCGTTCGTGCGCAAGCCGCGGGCGGCGCTGCGGATCCCGGTTGCCGCCGTGCCAGCGCTCGCGCTCTTTCTCATGGCGCTCTTCCTCACGAATGCGGCCTATTACGCGACATACAACTTCGCCGCGGTGCAGATCGCGGCGCTCGGCGGCGGCGCCGTGTTCGTCGGGCTCGCCGCCGGCTTCCAGGCGGGCGCCGAGGCGCCGAGCATGGCCTGGACACGCAGGCTCGGGCGCCGCCTCCGCCCCGGGACGGTCTTTGCGGCCGGTGCTGCGATCTTCGTTGCCGTCGACGCGGTCTGGGCGCTCGCCGCGAGCCCGGAGACGCTCGCCCTCCTCCGTCTCGTCTCGGGCGTCGGCTTCGGACTGACGTACGTGGGTACCGTCCTCGTCGCGGACGAGCTCGTCCCGCACGAGTTTCGAGCGACGGGCCAGGCCGCGATGAAGGCGGTCGGCTTCGGAATCGCCCCGGTGGCGGGCTCGCTCGGCGGCGGGCTCGTATACGGCTACTTCGGCTCGACGCCGTTCTTCGTCACGGCGGCCGGAGTGACCACCGCCGCCGCGCTCCTCGCGCGCTGGTCCGACTCGCCCGCACACGTGCGACGGCGGCCGGGGCTCCAGGGCGCCTGAACGGAGAGTTCACGGCCGTCTCATCGCCGTCCGGCAGGGTGACGGCATGGTGGCCGCGCCGTTCCGTCGCCATCCCGTCGGGATCGCGCTCGCGCTCGCAGTGCTCGCCGCCGCCGCAGCGTTCGGCGCCGCGTGGGCGACGACGCCGTCGGTGCGCGGGCTCGACGGCACCGTCGCGCTCCGCACGGGGACGACTACCGCCGCCACGGGCGACGTCGCGCCGATCATGCGCGAGGCCGTCGTCGCGATCGAGGACGAGCGCTTCTACCAGCACCGCGGGATCGACGTCCTCGGTGTGCTCCGCGCCGTCCCCTACGACGTGACCCACCTCTCGCTCGCGCAGGGTGCGAGCACGCTCACCGAGCAGCTCGCGAAGCTCCTCTACCTCGGGGGGAACGATCACAGCCCGTGGCGGAAGCTCGAGGACGTCGCGCTCGCCGTGAAGCTCGAAGACCGTTACACGAAGGAGCAGATCCTCACCGCCTACCTCCGGACGGCGTATTTCGACGGCGCGAGCGACGGGGTCGCCGCTGCGAGCCGGCGCTTCTTCGGGATCCCGCCGTCGCGCCTCGATCTCGCACAGGCGAGCCTTCTCGCCGGGCTCGTCCAGGCGCCGTCGGCCTACGACCCGCTCGTTCATCCCGCCGCCGCCCGCGCACGCCAGACCAACGTGCTTCGCGCGCTCGTCCGCAACGGCTACGCGACGAACGCAGAGGCCCGACACGCACTCGCCAGACCACTGCACGTCGACGCGACGACGCTGCCGCCGGTCGTCGGCGTCTCGCTCGCGCCGGGGCCGGCGTTCGTCTGGTGGCAGCTCGCCGCCGGCACGGCGGCGATCCTCGCCGGCACCGCGCTCCTGCTGATCCGGCGGCGATTCCAGCCCGAGCTCCGCGGCGGCCCGCTCCTGCTCCGCCTTACCGCGCTCACCGCCCTCGCGGCGGGCGCCGCGGTCGTCGTCCGCTCGTTCCGGGTCATCTAGGACTCGAGCAGCCGCAGCTCGAGCACACGCGAGGAGTCGAAGCCGGTCAGCCGCAGCAGCGAGCCGGCGGCGGCGACGGCGGCCCCCGCGGGCATGAGCCCGACGAGCTCCGACCCGGTCACCTCGGCCCCGCGCGCGGCTGCCTCCCGCTCGATCGCCGCGACGATCTCGTGCAGCGCGGCGGCCTGCCAGTCCTCGATGTTCATGCTCACCTGGATGCGGCCCGCGCGGGGCAGCTCGAGCCCGAGGGCGCGGACGCCGGGAAAGCCGCCGTCCCGCTCGCGGACGACGCGCGCGATCTCCTGCGCGGTCGCCAGGTCGGCGCCGGCGAGATCGACGTTGAACGCGACGAGCGGCCGCCGCGAGCCGACGATCACGCCGCCGGTGGCAACGTCCAATTGGCCGGGGCCAAAGTCGGGCGCGAGCTCGCCCGCGTCGATGCGCCGCTGCAGCTCGGCCGGGCCGCCGCGCCGGAAGAACGCGGGCCCGCGCCCGGGCGCGAGGTCGCCGTAGAGGAAGACCGGCAGCGCAAGCTCCTCACCCACCCGGCGTGCGAGCTCGAGCGCCGCGGCGTGTGCCCGCTCGGCGTCCTCCGGCCTGACAGGCACGACCGGCACGACGTCGGCGGCGCCGATGCGCGGGTGCGCGCCGTCGTGCCGGCGGAGGTCGATCCGCGTGCGGGCGCAGTCGATGCCGGCCAGCAGCGCGGCGACGAGCGCGTCCGCCTCGCCGGCGAGCGTGAAGACGGAGCGGTTGTGGTCCTCGTCGGTGTGGATGTCGAGGAGCGCGGCGTGGGCGGCGAGCGCGGCACCGATCGCGTCGATCGTGGCGCGGTCGCGCCCCTCGGAGAAATTCGGCACGGCTTCGAGCGGCAGGCGCACGCGGGGATCGTACGCGGGAGTGCGGCGGCACTCGCAGGAACGCGCGGCGACGGCGAGCCGCCGCCCGACACGCTAGGCCGGGTCGCGGACGACGCGCGCGCAGTCCTCGCAGACCGAGGGCGGCACGAGGCCGAGACGCATGCCGAGGAAGAACGCCTTGCAACCGATGCAGAGGCCGAAGCCCGACTCGAGCGAGGCGAAGACCGCGATCGCGGCGACGAGGACGAACGCGGCCGTGTGATCGCCCGCGCCGTAGTAGAGGAACGTCGCCGTGAGCGTGAACGCCGCCCCGATCGCCTGCGCGAACCGCTTCGCCGGGCCGGGCGAGTAGCGCGCCCGCACGGGCAGCCGCGGCGTCAGAACCCGCGTCGCGACAAACCCGAGCGGGCTCAGCGTCGGCCCGGTCAGCACACGCGCGACGAAGCCGTAGGCGAGCACGGGGATCAGCCAGCCCTGCTGGAATGCGAGCGTGAGCACCGCCAGCGACGCCACGCCGCCCGCGACGAGACGCGCCGAGGTCTCGTTGACCGGGTTCGGGAAAGAGAAGACGTCACG
>DATFMW010000343.1:0-3070 GCA_035266765.1 Gaiellaceae bacterium
CCCGTCCGGGCGGACGAACGTCGTCTCGTGCAGCCCCATCGCGCGGGCCTTCGCGTTCATCCAGGAGACGAAGCGCGGGATGCTGCCGCCCGCGGCGGCGGCGGCGAGCGCGTCGGCGGCGTCGTTCGCGCTCTGGATCAGCGCCCCCTTGAGCAGGTCGAGGACCGTGATCCGCTCCCCCGGGCGCAGGGGAATCCGTTCCTCGCCGACGCGGGCGGCCCGCGCGGTGACCGTGACCGTCTCGGCGGGACGCAGGTGCTTCAGCGCGACGATCACGGTCATCAGCTTCGTGATGCTCGCGATCGGGACGGGGACGTCCGCGTTCGAGGAGGCGAGCACGTCGCCGTTCGCGCCGTTGACGACGTACCAGGCGGCCGCGTCCGGCTGCGGAGCCGCGGCCCCGGCCGGGGCGACGGGCACCGCGAGCACGGCAACCGCGACGGCAGCGAAAACGAGCAGCCGGCGCATCCGCCGCGGACCCTACTTGACCCGGAGCTTCTGCCCGACCTGGAGCGTGTTCGAGCTGACGCCCGGGTTGAGCTGCTCGAGCGCCGACACCGTCGTCCTCTCCCGGACGGCGATCGAGCTGAACGTGTCGCCCTTGCGAACGGTGTAGTACCGCTTTCCGGCGGCGGCACCGGTCGCCGTGCCCGACCCGGTCGCGGTCTTCGCCTTCGGGATCGAGAAGACGCCGACGACGGTGCTCGACCTCGTCAAGCGGGTCGTCGAGGCGCCCGCCGAGCCACCGCCGATGCCGGCCCGGACGAGCAGGACGGCGACGGTGACACCGAGCAGGAACGCCGCCGGCGCCGCGAACCGAGCGAGGTTGCGGCGCGAGAGGTTCATCACCAGCCCGAAACGGCCCAGATCTCGCGGGCGAGCCGCTCCGCCTCGGCGGCGGCGGCTCCGCGCCAGTCGCCGCCGCCCTGCTCGTGGGCGTAGATGACCGAGCGCGACGCGGCGACGAGCGCGGACGCGGGACCGGCGGCGAACGCCGGCTCGAGGTCGGCCGGGCTCGCGCCCTGCGCACCGACGCCGGGAAGCAGCAGCACCGACCGCGGCAGCAGCCGTCGCGCCTCGGCGACCTCGCGCGGGTAGGTGGCTCCGACGACCGCACCGACGGCGGAGAGCCCGTGCTCCCCGACGAGCTCCGTGCCCCACGCGTTCACGAGCGCGGCGACCTGCTGCCAGAGCCGGCGCCCGTCGGCGAGCACGAGATCCTGCACCTCGGCGCCGCCCGGATTCGACGTCTTGACGAGGCAGAAGAGGCCGCCGCCGTGCTCTCGGCACGCGTCGAGGAACGGCTCGACCGAGTCGCGGCCCATGTACGGGTTCACGGTGACGGCGTCGGCGAGCGGCACCCCTCCGGCGCGCGGCTCGACGAACGCGGCGGCGTAGGCGCGGGCCGTCGAGCCGATGTCGCCGCGTTTCGCGTCCGCGATCACGAGCAGCCCGGCGGCGCGGGCGTGGTCGCACACCGCGGCGTAGGCGGCGACCCCGGACGGGCCGAGCGCCTCGAAGAACGCGGACTGCGGCTTCACCGCGACCGCGAACGGGGCGACGGCGTCGACGATCCCGCGGCAGAAACCCTCGCAGGCGACCGCCGCCTGCCCGCGGTCCGGCCGGGCCTCGCCTCGGAGCTCCGGCGGAAGCCGCTCGGACACCGGGTCGAGTCCGACCACGAGCTGGCTGCGCTTCCGGCCGACGGCTTCGACGAGTCTGTCGGCGAAGGCGGTCACGGCGGACGCGGAGCCGGCGGGCCCGGTCGTTGCATGGGCCTCCTGCGCCATCGTGGACAGGCTAGCGGGCCCGGCGGGGCCCCGCCGGGCCCCCGGACGTGCGAGGGGCCGCCTCGGCGGCGGCCCCTCGATCCTCGGAGGAGAAGACCCTCTCGCCCTACTGCTTGACCGCCGACTTCAACGAGCTACCGGCCGAGAACTTCGGGACGCGCGCGGCCGGAATGTGCACCTTCTCGCTCGGGTTGCGGGGGTTGACACCCATGCGCGCGGCGCGATGCTGCGTCGAGAACTTGCCAAAGCCTGTGAACGCCACGTCGCCGCCGCCCTTCAGCGTGTCCGTGATCGTCTCGAGAACCGAATCGACTGCCTTGCCGGCGTCGCGGTTCGACAGCTGGCTCCTTCTGGCCACTTCCGCCACGAACTCCTGCTTCGTCACTGCTCTCCTCCTGTCGTTGGTCGGTTGAACGGGCCGCAACGACCCTAGCAGGGTCGCGTTTCCCGCTCAACCATGCGGTCTTGCGGGGATTTTCGCTACGTCGAGCAGCTCTCCTGCCCGGAAGAGCGGCCGCAGACGCACCGCGTGGCGCGCGAGAGCGTCCATTCCGCCCTCCTCGCGGTCGACCACGCAAACCGCCGTATCGACGACGAGACCCGTCTCACGGAGCGCTTCGACCGAGTCCAGAAGGGCTCCGCCGGAGGTGACGACGTCCTCGACGAGACACACGCGCTCCCCGTCTTCGAACGGTCCCTCGACCCGGTTCGCGGTCCCGTACTCCTTCGCTGCCTTACGCACGATCAGGAACGGCAGACCGCCGGCGAGCGACGCCGCAGCGGCGAGGGCGACCGCGCCGAGCTCGGGCCCGGCGAGCCGCGTCGCGTCGGGCGCGTACTCGCGTGCCGCCGCCGCGATCCGCTCCCCGAGCGGGCCGAGCAGGTCGGGCCGGGTCTCGAAGCGGTACTTGTCGAGGTAGTAGCGCGACCGCTTCCCCGAGCGCAGCAGGAAGTCGCCCTCGAGGTACGCATGCTCGACGAGCGCTGCGCGCAGCTCGTCGTCGGTCATGCACGTCCCCCGCCGGCGACGGCTCCCGCCCGGACGAGCCGGGCTCCACCGGCGCCTACCGCCGCTGCAGGCACGGTGCTCTCCGGGCCCGGATTCCAATACTGTCCCCTCCGGCCCCGCACCTGCAGCAACGACCGAGGAACGCGCATGGGCGTCGGCTGCGACGCAGAAGGCCTCATGCGGACGGGCGTCGAGCGGCGGCGAGCGCCTCGCGCGCAACCGGCAGCAGCCGGTCGGCCTCGACGGCACCCTCGACGAACGACACCATCGA
>DATFMW010000344.1:0-7701 GCA_035266765.1 Gaiellaceae bacterium
CCGTCGTTCGTCGTCACGCTGGGCGGCTTCCTGATCTGGCAGGGCGTGATCCTGAACCAGCTCGAGCAGCGCGGCACGATCATCATCCAGGACCGCTGGATCAACTACACCGACAGCTACGCCTTCTCGCATTTCGCCGGCTATCTGATCGCGGTGATCATCACCGGGCTGTACCCGCTCAGCGTCCTGTACAAGCGGCTCGCCGCCCGCGGCACGGAGATCGCCAGCGTGAACTGGACCGGGTTCGCGGTGAAGACGGTGGGGATCGCGGTCGCCGCGTTCGGCACGGTGGCGATCGCGAACCACGGCAAGGTGATCGCGACGTCGCTCGGCCTGCCGCTCTCGGGCGTGATCATCATCCTCTTCTTCATCCTGCTGACGTTCCTCGCGAAGTGGACGACGTTCGGACGTCACGTCTACGCCGTCGGCGGGAACGCCGAGGCGGCCCGCCGCGCCGGCATCAACGTGCCGCGCATCCGCGTGCTCGTCTTCGTGATCTCCGGCGCCACGGCCGGCATGGGCGGGATCATCTTCGCCTCGCAGGTGAACTCGGTGGCATTGACGTTCCCGCCGGGCAACCTGCTGTTGAATGCGATCGCCGCGGCGGTCATCGGCGGTGTCTCGCTCTTCGGCGGCCGCGGCGAGGTGCGCGGCGCGCTGCTCGGCGCCGTGATGATCGGCACGCTCCAAAACGGCCTCAACACGCTCAACGTGTCGAACGGCTGGATCTACATCATCACCGGGCTCGTGCTCCTCCTCGCCGTCACGCTCGACACGTTCGCCGTTCGCCTGCAGGCCCGCTCGGGCCGCTAGCCGACGGCGTGTAGCGCGCCGGCACGAGGACGCTGGCGCATTCCAGTCGGGATTGCGCATCGTAGACTCCCTCGCTTGAGCGGGGAAAAGGCCGGTGAGCGGAGGGCGCGATGAGCGAATATGCGATCAGGGCCCTTGATGCGTCGACGTGGGATGCCTTCGCGCGTCTTGCTGAGAAGCACAACGGGTGTGGCTTTGGTTGCTGGTGCACCTGGTTCCATTCGCGCGACGGCAGGCCCGAGGGAGAGAAAGGCCGCCCTTGGAAGGAGCGCCTCGTTCGCGAGGGGAAGGCTCACGCAGCCCTGGTTTTCGACGGAGATCTCGCGGTTGGCTGGTGCCAGTACGGCTCTCCGGAAGAGCTTCCGCGCATTTACCACCGGAAGGAATACGAGGCGACCCGCGTGGGGGAGCCTCCCGACTATCGCATTACCTGTTTCTTTGTCGACAGGGACTATCGACGGAGGGGTGTCGCAGCCGTGGCGCTTCAGGGCGCACTCGATCTGATCGCCAGGGCGGGCGGCGGCGTGGTGGAGGGCTATCCACGGGACACGCAGGGAGAGAAGGTTTCGGCCAAGCTCCTCTACAGCGCCACGCGCAGCCTCTTCAAGCAGGCCGGCTTCAGCTACGACCGGCCCAAGGGACAGTTCAATTGCGTGATGCGCAGAACAGTGTCATCCGCCTAGGCCCCTCGCCGGGCTCGCGCCGGGCGTGATTCCCGCACTGTGAGTGTGTGAGCTGTCCCGTCTGGGGCGTTTGCCAGGCCGACACCGGGCTCTCTCGTCGGACACATCACTGGAAAGACACCGCAGCCGCACCCAACACGACGTATCGGACCACGATGCGAGAATAGCCCTTCGCTCCGGACGGCGCGGAGCCCCGAAGCGGCCGGCGGACTCGTGCGTCGAGCAACGCCGTATCCTGACGGGATGAAGCCCCAGGTCGTCGTTGCACTGCTCGCGGCGGCGCTCCTGCTCGGCGGCTCGACGGCAACGGCCGGCAACCCCTGGAACCTTCGGTGCCCGTCGATGCCGGCGGAACGACCGGCACCGGCCCCGCTGCAAAGGGCGGCACTGCGTTTCTTCCCCTGGGTGCGCCCGGCGGCGAAGGCGCTGCGCTCGGGCCCCGTCTACCTCGTCGCGCTGTCGAGCAGAGCCGCGATCTCGCGCGACGGCGATTCGACCGACAGCTCCGGCTACTACCTCCACCGTGTGCTGATCGCGGTCGCCCCCGGCTACCGGGCGCGGCTGAGCCTCACAGGTCGCAGGCTCGGCACGAGCACGCACCGCGCCGCGCTCGGCTTCTCAACCGACGGAGCCACCGCCTGCACCGTCGACCCACCGGATGTCTCCTGCGGATCTCGCCCGCTCCGCTTCGCAGGCGCGCTCACGATCGAGCCGCGCAGCGGCTGGCGGATCGTGCAGACCGAGCTACGGATCGGACGCACCGGCTGCTTCGCGCTCACCGCCTCCGGCCGCGGCCTGCACGCCGTCATCCCGCTCGCCGTTCCCGGCCCCGACTACGGCACCACCGGCTGGTAGGAGCCGGCGACGCGGCTACCTGTCGCGCTCGCGCCGGGCGGGCAGGACGCGGAACTTCAGGACCAGCCCGAAGCCCGCGATGGCGACGAGGGTGCCCGGCGTCGCGGCTCCGCTCACGGAGACGATCCCGCCGATCAGGACGAGCAGCGCACCGGCGACGGTGCCTGCCGTGGGGGTCCGGAGCCGCTGGAGCACAGCGACGACTGTAGTGGTTTCCGGCGCCGACCCTCAGCCGGCGAGCGTGCGCCACACGAGCTTGCCGACCCTCGTGCCGAGGGTGCGGCCCGCCGCCACGTCGCCCGGAAGCTCCGTGCCACTGTCGAGGCCCTGGGCGGCGGCGCGCGCGGCACGCGCGGCGAACGAGCGGCCGGTGAGCGCCGTCAGAACCTCGTTCGCCGCGTAGGCGAACGCGCTGTCTCCCGAGACGCCGCCCGGCGACGGAGGCGTGGAGGCGAGCGGGCTCCAGCGCGCGCCCGGTGCCCAGCGGCCCGCGCGCAGGACGAACTCCCGCCCCCCGACGCGCTTGATCAGGCCCGGGACGAGCGGCAGCCGGTTGTCGAAGGCGAGGTACCGGATCATCGAGATCGGCCGCGGCGATTGGTACGCGCGCTTCGCACCCCAGGCAGAGACGGCCGCGTCGTTGAGCGCGCCGTTGAGGGCGAGATCGAGCCTGACGTCGTGCGCGAGGCGCGCGGCCGCGCCCGTCCCGGCGGGCAGCGTCGCGGCGATCCGGTTCCAGCCGAGCGGCGACGCGTCCACCACGGACGGGGCCGCCGCCTGCGACGTGGCGCGGATCGCGGCGACGGCAGCCCGCCTGTACGCGGCGCTCGACGGGTCGCCGAGGCGGGGCGCGTGTGCGTCGACACGCGCCGCGAACGTGCGCACGTGGCCCCACTGCGAGTCCGCGAACGTCTGGACGTCCGCCGGGACGGAGCCACCGCCCTGGGCGGCCTTCTGCGAGAGCGCCAGCGGCTGCCAGAACGTCGCGTCGTGCACGGTCGAGCCGGCGGCCTCGACGACGAGCGGCTCGTTCACCGGGGTGTAGCTCGGATCGGCGTAGTGGAGCGCCTCGTTCGAGCCGTCGTGCCGTCCGGCAGCGGTCGACGCGGCGCCGATGCGGTTGCCGATTGCCGCCGCCGAGTTGCCGGAAGCGCGCGTGAAATCGGGTGAGAGGCAGAACGCGCGGAGCCGCCCGGTGAGGAACGCGAACGCCCGGTCGAGGTTCGCCCCGTACGACGCACGCCAGACGAGCAGCCGGTAGGCGGCGTAGCTGATCGCCACCTCGCGGCTCTGCTGTCCCCTCGTCGCGTGCCAGGCCTGCGAGATCGCCGCCGAGAGGTCGAAGAGATCGCGGGCCTGGACGGGCTCCGACGCGTCGCCCAGCCGGAGCACGTCGACCGCCGCGTCGTTCCAGATCCGTGCGACCGACCGGCCCTGCCGCGGTGCGGGAGTGCAGTTCGCGAGCGTGGATGTCGCAGCCGTCGTGGCGACGACCGTGACGGGCGGCGGGGACGCGATCCGTACCACCCGGTTCGCGGCGACGTTGCGGCGAGAGCTCTCGCCGCCCCACGGGTAGCGCACGGTGAGCGACCGGACCGCGGACGCGGCGCCGAGTCCGAAGTGGACACGCTGATCCTCCGACGACAGATAGCTGCTTCCCGCCTGCACGATGCGCGTCAGGCGCCGGCCGTCTGGAAGAGTGACGGTGACGACCGCGCCCGGGGCGAACCGGGACAGCTGCACGTCGAGCCAGTGCCCGCTCGGACCTGTCGGGCGGAGGAGCACGAGCTTGCCCCCGATCGTGTTGATGGCGACGTTCATGCGGCCGTCGTTCCCTACGTCTGCGGCCGCGACCCCGCGCCCGTTCAGCTTCAGGCTGCCGCCGAGGACGGAGCTGGCATCGCCGAACGACCCTGCGGCTCCCGTGCCCGCCATCGGAGCGAGCACACGGACGGTCTCGGCCCCCCGGCCGAGACTCGTGACCGGGATCGCGCCCGCGGCGAGCACGAGGTCCGGAGCACCGGAGTTCGCGAGGTCGACCCAGGTCGCGCCCCAGCCCGCGAAGCCGGTCCCGAGCGCCGGGTCGAAGGCCTCGCGCGCGTTCGTAAACCGGGGAGAGGCGGCGGTGCCCGCGCCGGAGAAGGCGGCCGACGGTTCGTTGCGGGAGTTGGTCACGAAGAGGTCGAGGCGTCCGTTCCTGCCGACCCGGGAGGCGACGCCCATGCTGGCGTATGGATCGGCGACGCCCGCCGCCGCGCCCCGCTCCTCGAAGCGGAAGCCGAGCCCCGCCGGGTCGGCCTTCGCGCCGCCCGGCCACGGCACGTTCACGTAGAGCTGGTTCGGATCCTCGTCGTCTGCGACGTAGAGGTCGGGACGGCCGTCGCCGTTGACGTCGACGAACTGCGCGCCGAGCCCGTGCCGGAACGCGGCCGACTCGAGGCCCGCCTGGACGCCGACCTCGCGGAAGCGGGCGTGGCCGTGCGCGTCGTTGCCCTCGTTGAGGTAGAGAAGGTCGCGGACGCCGGTGAGGCTCGTCGGGAAGCCCGCGAGCGAGTTCGGTACCGGCCTGTTCGGATCGGAGTAGCCGGCGACGAACACGTCGGGGCGCCCGTCGCCGTTCACGTCGGCAACGGTCACGCCCGTGTACCAGCCGGAGGCAGTCATCCCCGCCGCCCGCGCGCCCTGCGTGAAGGTGCCGTCGCCGTTGTTCCAGAGGAGGTCGATGCCCGTCGTCGTCGTGACCACGAGGTCGGGCCGGCCGTCGCCGTTGAGGTCGGCGGCGACGCAGCCGTCGCCCTGCACCGGGAGGTCGGCGTGGGCTGTGTGACTGACGTTCCGGAAGACGCCGTGCAGATTCTCGAAGAGCGCCGTCCGCGGGAGCCCACCGTTCGCCTGCCAGCGGGCGGTGTCCGCGCTCGAGTACGAGTTGACGGCGAACAGGTCCTCCCAGCCGTCGCCGTTGTAGTCGAGCCAGCAGACTCCGCCGCCCATCATCGCCTGCGACTCGTTCGCGACGCCGTAGCGGAACGAGTCCTGCCGGAAGTCGAGGCCGACCGCCGGCGCAACGTCGGTCAGATGCTCGCCGGCGAGGGCGGAGCTGTGCGGCCCCGGCTTGACCTGCACCGGCTGTGACACCGATCCGAGCGACCAGTGCCCGTCCCCGACCTGGTGCAGGTGATACGTGAGATGCGCCAGCTGGGCGACGGCGGTCGGCGGGCCCTGCCCCTGCCCCGGCTCGAGCCAGATGCGCAGCGTGTCGTGAGTGCTCGCAGGCGTGACCGCGAGCAGGTCGTGCGCGATCAGCTGTGCGGTGTGCAGGTCGAGCGGCGTCTGCACCGCGCTGGACGGAACGATCGTGATCGGTGGCAGTGTGCCGGGCGGGAGCGGTCGATACGTCGATGCCCCGGCCGACGGACTCGAGAGGACGATCGCCGCCGCCCCTACCGCGACAGCGGCCCCGGCGGCCGACAGCACGAGGCGCCGGCCCGGCACGACGGGCACCAGCCGCAGGAGCGGAACCGCGACGCAGACGATCGTGAGCGCGCCGAGCAGCGCCACCTTGGCCGCGAACTCCGACGTCGTCGGCGCGATCAGCACCGACGCGAGCAGCCCGAGCGAGACGGCGTACGCAAGCCGGGCGGGCGGCGAGCGTGGCGCCGTCTTCGGGTCGGTGATCATGAAGAAGAGGAAGACGAGCACCTCGGGCGAGGTGATCAGCACCCACCAGAGGTGGAAGCCCGAGATCGGGCCGAGGTGCCAGCTCGCCGTCATCGCGTGACCCGCCAGCGCCAGGAGACCGATTGCGGCCGCGAACGAGGCCCAGAAGCCGAGCGCGACCCGCAGCAGCCTCAGCCGCAGGAGGATCGCGAAGCCACCGCTGACGATCACCACGAGCGCGAGCACGAGCCAGATCGACATCGGGCCCCACCAGAAGTCGAGCGGCGCGGCGCGGTTCCGGCCGAGCGCGACGAAGCAGATGACGAGGCCGATGTTCGACGGGTTGAAGACGTGCTCGCCGCGCCAGCGAATCACGTGCTTCGAGAGCAGCGAGACGGCGGCCGTCGCGACGAAGATCCACCAGCCGCGCAGGGTCCACCAGTCGCCGTGCACGGTGCCGGGAACGCGAAGGACGAACGCGACGCCGTTGCCCGTCAGCAGCGCGCTCGCCGGCCAGAGGATGACGCGCCGGCTCCGGAACGCGATCGCCACCTCGAGCAGCGCGCACGTTCCGATCGCGACGAGGATCTGCGCGATCGAGAGCGGGAACTGGAAGCCCACCTGACCGATCACCTGCAGCGACGTGATCACGACCGCCAGGTGCAGGCGCGGATCGCGGAGCGTTGGCAGGAGCACCGGATACGTCCTGCCGCGGATCACGAGCATAGGCCGACGCGGCGCCTGTTCGGCATGCGCGCTCATGGAGGGAACCATCCTAATGTCCTAGGGAATCGGTAAAGATGGCGATATGAACCTCGAACGAGCACGCCGCATCGTCGATCTCGTCGTCTCGGCGGCACCCGGACCGGTGTCCGTCTTCGTCGCCGACACGCACGGGGAGCTCGTCTGCGCCGCGACGATGGACGGCGCCGCACCGGACACGCGCCTGAACGCGCAGCGGAAGGCCTACACCGCGGCGCGCAGCGACGCCCGCTCGACGCGCGAGCTGGCCGAGAAGGTGCGCGACGACCCGGTCGAGCGCGCGAGCTTCGACCCGTTCTTCACGTTCTTCCTCGGCGGCGTCGCCGTCTTCGACGGCGACGAGCGCATCGGTGCGGTCGGCGTCAGCGGCCTGCCGGGCGAGATCGACGAGCAGCTCGCACTCGCCGCTAGCGAACAATCCGCGGGTCGCTGAAGACGTCGGCCTCGTCGCGGCTGCGCGTCGAGAACTCCGACACGACAGCCCCCTCCTCGCCGGCCCGGAACCAGTGCAGCGTGTCCGGTGAGATCGTGAACTGGTCGCCCGGCCGCAGCACGAGCTCTCCGTAACCGTCGACGTGGAGGTGCACCGAGCCGGTGCGGCAGCGGAACGTCTCCTCCTTGCCGGGCTCGCCGCCGACCGGTGGGTGGCGGTGCTCGGGGCACGTCTGCCCGGGGAAGAGCACGAGCTCCTTCGCGCAGACGCGCTCCGTGTTCACGTAGACGACGAGCTGCAAACCGGTCTCCTCGAGCCGGCCGAGGCCGAAGTCGGCCACCTCGATCGCGTCGCGCTCGGCGGGTGTGAGGACGATGCCGGCGTCCGCCAGCATCGCCGCCGCCCGCCCGCGCGCCTCCGCCTCGGTCATTCCCGCTCCCGGCGCCGGCAAGGCCGGCACCTCCGCTCCCGGGTGAGCTCCGTCGAGCCTACGCTCAC
>DATFMW010000345.1:0-3647 GCA_035266765.1 Gaiellaceae bacterium
CGCCCATCCTTGGGGATCTTCTGCCCGTGGAACTCGACGTCGTCGTGGACCACGCGCAAGGTGCCGATGATCGGGGGGTCGAAGCGCAGGCACTCCTCGACCGCCGTCTCGATGAGGCCCGGGTGGGCCCGGAGACGGGCCAGGTCGTCGGGATGTCGCAACAGCTGGCGGGTGCCGAGCCCGATCAGACCGATCGTCGTCTCGAAGCCGGCGACCAGCAGCCCCATGCTCTGGATCATGAGCTCGCTCCCGGTCAGCCGGTCGCCCTCCTCCTCGGCCCGGATGAGCTCGGAGAGCAGGTCGTCGCCCGGGTGCTTGCGGCGCTCGGCGATCAGATCGACGAAGTAGGCGAGCAGGTCTTCGAAGGCGGTGCCGACCTTCTCCAGGGCCTCGTCCGGCGCGAACTGCGAGCCCAGGGCGTGGGTGAGACGTGCGGTCCAGTCGGTGAAGCGCTCCCGCTCTTCGAGGGGGATGCCGAGCATCTGGCAGATGATCGACGAGGGCACCACGCGCGCGAGATCGCGCGCCACGTCGAGCTCGCCGCGCTCGATGGCGCGGTCGATGCACGCGTTCGAGATCGCCTCCATCGCGGGCCGCAGCCCCTCGACCATGCGCGGCGTGAAGCCCTTGCTCACGAGCTTGCGCAGCCGTGTGTGGGGCGGGCCGTCGCGCAGCAGCATGAAGTCGTTGGGATCGAGCGGCGCGTCGGGTGCGGCCTCGGGCAGCACGACCGGGGTGCCGTCGGCGCGGCGAAAGCCCCCGGGCGTGTGCTTCAGCAGGCGCTCGACGTCGGCATAGCGGGAGATGGCGAACAGATCGTCGGCCAACGCCAACACCGGCTGGTTCTCGCGCAGCATGCCGAGCAGGGCGAAGGGGCTCTCGCGAAAGGCATCGGCCGCCGCGGTGTCGCCTCCGAAGTCGAAGAGGGGGGAGCTCATGGGGTTCGTTCCTCGAGAGGGCGCGCTTCGGCGCCGACGTCGATTGCGACGTAGGCGAGAAAGTGTCGGACGAGCTCGCGCTCGAGGCGGGCGTCGTCGATGGGCGGGCCTGCCACCAGGGGTCGCCCGCCCGACAGGATTCGACTCTGCATGAAGGCGAAGGCGGCCTCCAGGGCCATGTCGATCGCGAGCTCCGGATCGGGGTGGCCCATCTCGTCGCACCGCGAGAGCAGCAGACGCCGGAATCCGTGCACCATGCGCTCGCGGAACCGCTGCACCTCGGCCTCGAAGCCGGGCTGCTGTGCCGACCGGAAGGCGAACGCGCGTAGGAGCTCCGCGTGCGCCTCGACGCCGCGCAGCATCTCGCGGACGCAGACGGCGACCAGCGCCGGCGTCGGCACGTCGCGCCAGCGGTCCTCGTCGAGGAGCGAGTCGAGGAGCGCCTCGAGATTCGCGAAGAAGCGCTCCTCCACGGCGCGCAGCAGCGCGTTCTCGTCCCGGAAGCGCGCGTAGAAGCTGCCGGTCGAGCTCCGGGCGCGACGCACGACCTCGGGGACCGAGAGCCCGGCGGGCCCGCGCTCGCGGATCAGCGCCTCGGCGGCGTCGAGCAGCCGCTCGAGAGTGGCCCGGCTGCGGGCCTGCTGCGGCGGAGACACGGAGCTCAACGATTTCAAGGGGTTGGGCAAGGAGTGGTGCCTGAATTAGAAATAGATTCTAATTCTAGTCGAGTCTTGCACCCCAGCAAGTCGCCAGCGCGCCGCCGACCTTCGAGACCGACGGCGGACGCGACGGCCGCGAACGCAGCGCCGCCGTCGCGGCGGCCGGCCGTGAGCGGACCGAGCGCGGGACGGCCCGTCGCGACCCCTCGCCCCGACTAGAACGAGAGCGCGAGCGTCCCGCGGGCGCCGGTGCTCCACATGTCCTTGCCGTGGATCTCCGCGGGCCGAGGGGTGTCGATCGGGTTCTTGGCGGTCGCCAGGTAGGAGAGGTAGCGGAAGAAGCCCTCGGCCCGGAGCGTGAGCGGGCCGAAGCGGAGCCCCACTCCGAGCGACGCGGTGCCGCGCGCCGCGAAGTGCGCGTCGTGATCCGACTCGTCGAGCGCGTCGAGATGGGAGTACATCGAGGCGTCGGCGCCCATCAGGTCGCCCCGCACGCCGAACACCAGGTCGACGGCCGGCACGGGGCGGACGGTGAAGTCGGCCCCCAGCGCCAGGCCGTAGTAGTCGGTGTTCGTCGAGTCGTTGAGCTCCTGGAAGGCCACTCCGGGAATCACCGTCTTGAAGTCGTTCTCGAACCGGATGCGGGTGTAGGTGAGCCCGACGAGCGGAGAGAACGCGACGTGGTCGGAGACGACCACGTCGGTCTGGTAGGTCAGGTCGGCCTCCCACGTCTCCAGCATCGTGTTGCTCAAGGCCTGCATGTCCGGGGCGAGCGCGATGAAGATGATCGACTGGTCGGGCGAGTTGATGTGCAGGAAGTCGCCCGTCTGGCTGCGGTCGCTCGTGCCGGTGCTGTAGCGCGTGCGCAGCTCGACCCGTGCGTTCTGTCCCATCGGGTCGGGCAGGACCGTCCCCTCGGAGTCGACGAAGCCGAGGGCCGCCTCGGCGCTCCACGTCCAGAACTCGTCGTCGATGCCGCCGAACTCGTCGCCGGGAATCCCCGAGACGTAGGCCGTCACCTTGGGGAGGTTCACGAACTCGGCGCCGCCTCCGATGTCGAGGTAGGGCCCGCCGTTCGTCGGCCAGCGATCGTGGGCCTGGGCAGGGCCGAGGGGGAGACCGATGAGCAGGACCGGGCCGAGAACCCGGACGAAACGCAGTGCGGACCGCATGGATCGTCTCCTTGGGGAATGCGTGTCGCGCCATGGTCGCAACGCGAGCCCGCCCTGTAAAGCGCCGGCGCGAGGTCCTGCGGGGGCGTCGTCGCTTTCTCGCGATCCCTTCCCAGCGCGCGGTGCGGACGACGGGATCGAAGTCGGAGCCCGCCGCTCGGCTCCGCGAAGCGCCGCGCGAAGGTCGCCTAGCTGCCGATCCCCGGCGCTTCGTGGCCCGACGCGACGACGTACTCGCCATAGCCGCCGCCGAAAGTCCGGACGCCGCCGTGCTCGAGCTCGAGCACGTGGTCCGTCAGGGCGCGCAGGAAGTGGCGGTCGTGGGAGACCATGAGCATCGTGCCTTCGAAGCGCTCGAGGGCGCGGACGAGCATCGCCTTCGTGTCCAGGTCGAGGTGGTTCGTGGGCTCGTCGAGCACCAGGAAGTTCGGCGGGTCGTAGAGCATCCGCGCGAGCACGAGGCGGGCCTTCTCGCCGCCCGAGAGCACCGAGCAGCGCTTCTCGACGTCGTCCCCGGGGAAGCCGAAGGCCGCGGCGAGGGCCTTGAGGGAGCCCACGTTCGCGAGCGGGAAGGCGCCTTCGAGGGTCTCGATCACGCTGCGGCCGGGGTCGAGCACCTCCATCGCGTGCTGCGCGAAGTAGCCCACCTTCACCTGGGCGCCGAGCGCGACGCTTCCCGCGTCGGGATCGGTGGCGCCCGCCACCAGCTTCAAGAGCGTCGACTTGCCGGCGCCGTTGACCCCCATCACGCACCAGCGCTCCTTGCGGCGGATCACCAGATCGAGCCCGTCGTGGACGACGAGGTCGCCGTATCGCTTGCCCACGCCCTCGAGCCGGGCGACGTCGTCGCCCGAGCGCGGAGGCTCGCGAAACTCGAA
>DATFMW010000346.1:0-7332 GCA_035266765.1 Gaiellaceae bacterium
GCGACCGGGAGCCCACGGTGCTCGTCGGGCGCTCGCTCGGGACGAACGCACTCGCGCTCCTCCGCGCGAGCGATGCGGAGGCCGCGTGCCTGCCGAGCATCTGGATCGCGCCGCTCATGCACCGGGAAGACGTCCGTGAGTCCCTGCTGCGCGGCGGCGGCAGGCGCTTCGTCCTCTGCGGCGGCGCCGATGCAGCGTACGACCCGGGGCTCACGCCACTGCTGCGCGAGCACGACGCCGACGTGGTCGTGCTCGAGGGCGCGGACCACATGCTCGACTGCGGCGACGCCGCCGCCTCGGCTCGTGCACTCGCCGCCGCGCTCGAGCGCATGCGCGAGTTCGTCGCACGCGCCCTGTCCGGCTAGTCCACCCCCGGCTCGAGCGGCGACGGTTCCACGCGCAGCAGCCGCGCAGCGCGCTCCGGCAGCCACCAGTTCCAGCGCCCGAGCAGGGCCATCAGCGAGGGGACGAGGACCGCGCGCACGATCGTCGCGTCGACGAGGATCGCCACCGCGAGGCCGAGGCCGAACTCCTGCAGGCCGACGATGCGGCCGGTGACGAACGCCGAGAACGCGGCCACCATGATCACCGCCGCCGCCGTCACGATCCGGCCGGTCCGCTCGAGCCCCTCCGCGACCGCCTGCCGGTTGTCGCGCCCGGCGTCCCAGCTCTCGCGCATCCGCGTGACGAGGAACACCTCGTAGTCCATCGAGAGGCCGAACAGCATCGCGAAGAGGAAGATCGGGATCCAGCCCTCGACCTGGCCGATCTGGTAGAGCCCGAACAGGTCGCGGCCGAGGCCGAAGCGGAAGAAGACGACGAGCATCCCGTAGCTCGCCGCGACCGAGAGCAGGTTCAGCAGCACCGCCTTGACCGGCAGCAGCAGCGACCGGAACGCGCGCGCGAGCAGCAGGTACGTGAGTACGAGCACGGCGGCGATCAGCCACGGGAAGGCGCCGTACGCCCGCGAGAGGAAGTCCACTCCCTGCGGCGGCCCACCGCCCGCGAGCACGCGCACGCCCGCCGGAAACCCGGCGGCGGGGACGATCGTCCCGCGCAGGCGGCCGACGAAGTCCTGCGCCGCCTGCGCGCCGTACTCGTGGCGGCCGGCGACGACGACCTGGAGGTAGCGGCCGCTCGCGTCGACGGACGGCCACGTCTTCCCGGCCGCCACTGACACGACCTCACTGTCACGGCGGAGCTCGGCGACGAGACGGCGAAGCGCCGCCTGCACGGCGGGCGAGCGGTCCCCGCCGCGGCGGCCGGTGTCGATCACGATCTGCGTCGGCGAGAGCGCACCCGCGCCGACCGCGTCCGTCAACAGCGTGAAGCCCCGCACCGACTGGGGGTACTGCGGGATGCCGCTCACCGATCCGGGCGTCAGCCGCAGCGCGTAGACGGGCGCGGCGAGACCGACGAGCACCGCCGCGCCGACCGCGAGAAACGCCCCCGGCCGGCGCATGATCGCCCCGGCGAGCCGGTGCCAGAAGCCCGTGTCGGACTCGGCACGGAAACGCGCCGGCAGGAGCGGCACGCGGGCCGAGCCCCGGCGCCCGTAGAGCGAGAGCAGCACGGGCTGGAGCGTCAGCGCAGCCGCGAGCGAGAGCAGCGGAATGAAGAAGCCGGCGACCCCGAGCGAGCGCATGAACGGCACCGGCATCGCCAGGAGGAGCGCAAGCCCGATCGCCACCGTCGCCCCGGAGAAGACGACCGCGCGGCCGGCGGTCGCCATCGTCCGCACGATCGCCTCCTCGACGGCGTCCCCACGGCGCAACTCCTCCCGGAAGCGGTAGACGACGAGAAGCGAGTAGTCGACGGCGATCCCGAGGCCGATCAGCTCGACGAGGTTCGACGCGTACGTCGCCATCACGATGAAGTGCGCGGCGACCCAGACGACCCCGAGCGTGCCGAAGATCGTTGCCGCCGCGAAGAGCAACGGCATCGTCACGACGGCGGAGAGCCCGAAGACGAGCAGCAGCACGACGAGCGCAACCGGCAGCGCGATCGACTCGCCCTTCCTCAGGTCCTGCGCGAAGATCGGGTCGAGGTCGTGCTGGATCGCCGCCTGGCCGGTGACGTAGGCGCGCACGCCCGCCGGCGGGCGGAGTGCGCGCAGGACCTCGTCGGTGTAGCTCTTCGCCTGGGCGAGCGTGAGGCCGGTGCCGATGGTGCCGTAGACGACGTCGCCGGCGGCGCGGAGAGGCGTCGCGCGGCCGTGCGGGAGAACGCCTGCCCCGCGGTCGATCGCGGTGGTGAGCGCCGGTGTGACGCGCGCCGGACGGGCGGTGTGGAAGACGACGAGGAACTCGCCGTCGCTGCGCGCGCCGAAGTGCTTCTGGAGGATCGTCCGTGCCGCCTCCGAGTCGGAGCCGGGGACGCTGAACACGTTCGAGGTCAGCCCGGCGAGCCCGCGCGAGCCGAGAACGCCGAGGATGACCGCCACGACCCAGAGAACGAGGACGAGCGGCCGGAACCGCAGCACGAACCGCGTCCAGCGGGCCACACGGCCACGCTAGCGATTGTCTAGAGGCGCCGGCGCGCCTTGCGGCGCTTCACCTCGGGCAGTGCGCGCACCGCTCCGAACCAGACGCCGACGAGCGCGGCGAGCACGGCACCCACGAGCCGGAGCAAGCGCCGAATCACGTCCATCGCGCGAGCGTATCCGAGCCGACGCCGGCCGGTGCGCGCGCGGCTCTACGCCGTCAGCGCGAACGAGTCGAAGAGGAGCGAGCACGCGCCGGTCGCGCCGAGCTTGCCCTTCGGCGCCTGGCAGAGAAGCTGCACCTCCCGCACCCCACTGAGGACGAATGCGAGCCGGTTCTCGAGATCGCGGCCGCCGGCGCGCGAGGTGAAGCGATAGGAGCGCACCTTGCGCCCGTCCACGGTCGTCGTCTCGCTCGAGGTGATCGCCCCGTTCGCGTCACGCGCGAGCTTCGCGGCGACGCCGTTGAGCTCCTTTGCGGTGGCCTCGAACCGGGCGGGATCGTAGGCCTTCAGCAGCCTGAACCGGGTCGCCGAGACGAGCGCGCCGCCCTGCTCGGAGCGGGCGGCGACGGAGGACGGCGTGCGCTTCACGGTCCAACCGAGCGGCGCCGAGAACGTGAACCCGGGGCCGCGCACGTCCTGCGTGGTGGAAGTCGTTATCGTGGCCGAGCCACCACACGAGGCCGCGAAAAGCGGGACAATGAACAGTAGCGCTGTCTGTTTCCAGTCCCCGGCCCGGGGTAGAACAAGACGGGCCAGCGAACGAAAGGAACCGGCGAGAATGGCCAAGACGACGGACAAGGTCACGGACGCAGCGGTCAATGTCAAACCGTATGTCGAGCGGGCGTTGCACGACCCGGAGTTGCGCGAGAGCGTGCGCAGCGCGTACACGTCGGCGCGCACGATCTACAACGAGCTCGTCGGCGACGGAGGCGTAGCCGGCGCAGCCACGCGTGCGGCGACCGATCAGGAGATCCACGGCGAGCTGCGCTCCGCGATCGCCGAGCTGCGCAACGCGGCCGAGCGGGTCCAGGGCAAGCAGCAGGAAGAGCGCGCCGGGCGAGGCAGGACGCTCCTGCTCGCCGGGATCGCGCTCGGCGTGCTCTTCAACCCGGCAACCGGACCGCAGACGCGGAAATGGCTCGCCGACCAGATCTTCGGCGGCGGGGACGACTTCACGTACCAGGGCGGGAACGGCAGCTCGACGTAGCGGCCCGTCAGGGAGTGCGAAGCAGCACGACTCCCGTCGGCGGCACGTGAACCGCCGACGGGAGCCCGGTGGCGGCGTCGAGGCGGACGCTCACGGGGCGGCGCCACCTGCGGAGGTAGCCGGTCGGGTCGACCGCGCCGTCGTAGCCGCGCCCGAGCAACCGCACCGGATGGATCTCGA
Source organism: Gaiellaceae bacterium (assembly GCA_035266765.1). Classification (GTDB taxonomy): domain Bacteria; phylum Actinomycetota; class Thermoleophilia; order Gaiellales; family Gaiellaceae; genus Palsa-739. The sequence continues at coordinate 3,875 of DATFMW010000346.1, forward strand.
AGTGCAGGTGCGGCGGGGTGCCCTCGGCGTCGCCCGACGCACCGACGAAGCCGAGCACGTCGCCGGCGCGCACCTGGGTGCCGTCCACCGCGAGCGGCGCGTAGCCCGAGAGGTGCGCGTAGTAGAACTCGTTCCCGCGCGCGTCGCGAAGCCAGAGCCGGCGGCCGCCGAGCTTGTTCCAGCCGACGGAGAACACCGTGCCGTCGGCACACGCGACGACGGGCGTGCCGGACGGGGCGAACAGGTCGTCGCCGTGGTGCCAGCCGCCCGGCTCGTCGCCGCGGAAGGCACCGAAGGTGTCGCCCCAGTCGGGGGTGCCGGCGACCGGGAAGACGTCGCCGCGGTCGCCGAGCGACGGCGTGGCGGTCGGAGCACGGATGCCGCCGTGACCGCCGGGCGGCGGCGGTAACGGATCCGCCCCGGCCCGCGCTTCCGCGTAGCCCACCTGGATCTCGGCACCGGCCGGCAGGCCGGCGTGCGTCGCGCGCAGCACGAGGTCGAGGGCGACGACGAACCCGTGGGCGCCCGCCGCGGCGGTACCGGCGGCGGCGCCCTGCTCCAGCGTCGTCAGCGTCCCCCAACCCCCGAGACGGAACCGCTGGTTCCGGGCCGCCTCGACACGCTCGCCGAGCACGACGAGCCCCGAGACGGCACTGCCGTCGCTGCCCGCGGCCGCCTTGTCGGCCCGGGCGGCGCCAACCGCGGCGGCAGCGGTCACCGCACGGCCGAGCAGGGAGACCGACAGCGCGCGCGCCGTGGCTGTGGCCGGAGGGCCGACGGCCGTCGACACCGTGGTCGCAGCCATCGAAACGACCGACCCGTCGGCGGGGTAGGCAAACGGGCCGCCGGTCGCCGCAGAGCTCACGACCGCGCCGGAGCCGGGGAGGACGACCCTGACCGCCCATGCCTGCGCCGCCGGTGCCGGCGGCACTGCGGCGACGGCGGAGACTGCCGGCAGAGAGACAGCGGCGAGAGCGAAGGCAGAGAGCGATGCGAGGGCGCGCATGCGCCGCATTATCCGCGTCCGGGCCGACGTTACTAGTGAGAATGATTCTCAGCTATGCTCCAGCGCGATGCCGCGCCGCCGTCGCCACGAGCTCACGCTGCCGCCGCGCACCCGTGTCACGCCCGCCCGCCGGGCCGTGATGGACGCGATCGGGGCTGCCGACGGCGCATTCACGGTCCTCGACGTCTTCGATCGCGCCCGCGCCGACCACCCCGCACTGGGGCTCGCCACGGCGTACCGCACGATCGACCTGCTCCAGCGAGCGGGCTCGGTGCACCCGCTCCCGGGCGCCGGCCGGGCCGCGTACATCCGCTGCCGGCCCGGGCACCACCATCACCTCGTCTGCGTCGAGTGCGGCGCGGTCGAGGAGACCGACCTCTGCGCCGCGCCCGACGACGCGACCGTCCTCGAGCGCCACGGCTTCGAGCCGCAGACGCACGAGCTCGACATCTACGGCCGCTGCAAGAGGTGCCGGTGACCTGGATCGCGATCCCGCTCGCCGGCGGGACGCTCGTCTCGACGCTTGTCGGCGGCTTCTTCGCGCTGCGCCTCCGCGCGAGCGTCGGCACGCTGATCGCGCTCTCAGGAGGAGTCGTGGTCGGGGTCGCGCTCTTCGACGTGCTGCCGGAGGCGTTCGACAATCTCCAGAACGCGCAGCACGTCGGCTGGCTCGCCGCCGTCGGCTTTCTCGCCTTTTTCGTCGGCTCGCGCGCCGTCGTGCTCCACCACCGCGACGAGCCCGACCAGGCGCGGGCGCACGCGCGCGTCGGCGCTTTCGGCGCCGCGGCCATGTCCGCGCACAGCCTGCTCGACGGGCTCGGGATCGGGTTCGCGTTCCACGTGTCGAACGCGACGGGCTTCCTCGTCTTCCTCGCCGTCGTCAGCCACGACTTCGCCGACGGGCTCAACACGGTCAGCTTCGTGCTGCGCCAGTCGAACGACCGGAAAGCGGCGATGCGCTGGCTCGCCCTCGACGCCGTGGCTCCGGTTATCGGCGCCTCGATCGGCGCTGCGGTCGCGGTCTCCGGGACGACGGTCGGGATCATGCTCGCGCTCTACGGCGGCTTCTTCCTCTCGATGGGCGCCACCGACCTTCTGCCGGAAGCGCACGCGCACCCGTCGTGGCGGCGAATGGCGCTGACCGTCGGCGGCGTCACCGCGACCTGGCTGATCGTCTTCGCAGCGACGCGCTAGCGCCCGTCGAGAAGGGTCTCTACTTCGGCTTGCGGCTCGTGCGCCAGGTGATCTGGGCCGCGGTGAAGAGCAGGAGCACCCCGAACAGGCGTTTCAGCGTCGATTCCGGCAGCGATACCGCGACCGCCGCGCCACCGACCGCCGCGCCGATCGAGGCGATGCCGATCGTGAGCGAGGACCGCCAGCGGACGTTTCCGTACTTGTTCTGCCGCCACACCCCAAGCAGCACGACGGGGATCATCGCGAGCAGCGACGTCGCCTCCGCGTGCACCTGGGTGAGGCCGATCCCGACGAGCACCGGCACGAACAGGATCCCGCCGCCGACGCCGAACATGCCGGCGAGCCCGCCGGCGACGACTCCGAGCAGGGCAGCGAGGACGTAGGTCACGCGACGAGCATCCTGATCGCGATCACGACGAGCATCGCCGCGAAGAGGTAGGAGAGCGTCCGCACCGGCAGCCGCTGCTGGAGCGCCGTGCCGAGGAGCACGCCGCCGGTCGCCGGGATGCCGACGAGCGCGGCGTAGACGGGCTCGACCGCGCCGTGCACGGCGTAGGTGACGACGCCCGCAGCAGCTGTAATCGCGATCGCGCCGAGCGAGGTCGCCGTTGCGTTCCGCAACTCGAAACGGCCTGCCAGCAGCAGGAGCGGGACGATCACGATCCCGCCGCCGACGCCGAAGAGTGCACTGAAGAAACCGGCTGTGAGTCCGATCAGGAGGAGGCGCACCGCGCCTATCCTACGGAGGTGGCCCGGACCGCGGACTCCCTACTGGCGTACCTTGCCGCCGAGCCCGAGCGGGCGGCGCTCCTCCTCGACTTCGACGGCGTGCTCGCGCCGATCGTCGCCGTGCCGGACGCGGCCGCGGTGCCGGAGGAGACGCGCGCCGAGCTGCGGCGGCTGGCCGGGCGGTACGGGCTCGTCGGCGTGGTCAGCGGGCGCTCCGGTGACGACGTGCACGCCCGGGTGGCCGTGGAGGGGCTCACCTACGTCGGCTCGCACGGACTCGAGCTCGATCCGCAGGCGGAGCGCTGGCGGAAGACCGTGGCGGCGTTCGCCGCAAACGCGCCCTGGCGGTCGACCTGGATCGAGCGGAAAGGACTGTCGCTCGCGTTCCACTACCGCGAGGCGCCGGACGAGCGGGAGGCCGTGCGCGAGCTGGAGGCGGTCGCCGCGACCGCGCGCGAGGCGGGGCTCGTCGCGCGCTTCGGACGGAAGGTGCTGGAGGTGCTGCCGCCGCTCGGCTCGAACAAGGGCA
>DATFMW010000347.1:0-2063 GCA_035266765.1 Gaiellaceae bacterium
CCCCCGCCAGCCTCGACGAAACCACCGTCGACTGATAGTTGGCGAACAAGACAACCACTGCAGCGCACAGCGCGCGTAAACGTTCGTTCAGCTCCGGCACGACGGCGCGCGAGTTGCCTGTTTCGGCGGCAAGTGCGCGTACGCTGCGCGTAAACGCTCGCCTCCGACCGGCGCATTTCGCTGCAGTTCCCTGCGGCCACGAATCCGACCTGTTGCAGGATCTTTCAAGCAGCCGCGCCTCGCTACGCCTCGTCCGGCTGGACTTTTAATCCCAAGGTCGCAGGTTCGATCCCTGCCCGGCCCATGCGATTTGCAGAGATGTTCTGTGCACATGCACGTCGAGCGCGTACGTGCGTTTGTACGCGCAGACGGGTCGAGGAGCGACAACCGCTCTAGCTCGCCGCAGCTTCTCGCGTACCAGTTGCTGTTCGCTGTAGCTGGTGCAATGAGATTTTGCGTCCTCTCAGCGTCTTCCCGTGGCGCCCGGCTTCGGGTGTTCGACGAAGAACCGGCAGTCCGGGCGGCATTTGAGCGGATGTTGCGGCGCCTCCCTAGCCTCGCGGCGTGCGCATGCTGCTCACGCTGCTCCTCACCGCGACGGTCGCGGCAGTGCTCGGCGGCCGGCGCCGAGATTGTCGCCTCCTTCGACCCGGTCACGGCGACGGAACGGCGGCCGCTTCACCGACCGGCCAAGCACCGCCACCTGGTGCCGAAGCACCACGTTCGCCACCTCCAACACGGCGATCCGCGAACCGTCGGCAGCGGACCCTCCATGCCTCGAGGGCAATCACCGGAGCAGCTCCTCGATCGCGGCGCGAACTGCCGCCCACTCCGGCGCCTGCGGATCGACGAGCTCGAAGTGGCCGGCGCCCTGAAGCGGCATCAGCTCGACCTCGCCGCCGACCGCGCGAGCCGCCCCCGCCGTCGCCTCGTTCGGCCCCCAGTGCACGTCTGAAGTGCCGCAAGCGAGCACCGTCCGCACCGGCCACGGGAGATGCTGCCGCGGGGAGGCGTCCCGCCAGCGCGCCGGCTGCTCGTCAGGACCACCGCCGAGCAGGCGCGCGATCAGTCCGTGATCGGCGCCGAGCGCGTGGAGGCCGTGCAGGTCGACGACGCCCGCGAGCGAGACGACACCCCGCAGCGGCAGCTTGCTGTGCAGCGAGCTCCAGAGGGCGAGATGGCCGCCGGCGGAGTGACCGATTGCGACAACCCGGTTGAGGTCGAGCGGATGAACGACAGCCAGCTCACGGACGTGTGCCAGCGCTTGCAGGACGTCCTTCCCTGTCCCCGGCCAGCCGCCGCCGGGGTCGCCGAGGCGCCGGTACTCGACATTCCAGGTGGCGATCCCGTGGGCGCCGAGGTCGACGCAGAGGTGCCCTGTGTGCGTGAGGTTGTAGATCGCTTGCCAGTAGCCGCCGTGAACCACAACCACGAGCGGGTGCGGGCCCGGCCCGTTTGGTAGGCGCAGGTCGCCGAACTGCAGCGGCTCGGGCCCGTAGGCGATCCGCGCGTCCGCGTCAGGTGGCGGCGGCTCCGTCAGGATCTCGGCGCTCTTGCGGCTCGTAGCCATTCCGTGCTCCCGGGGGTGGTCGTTCACGTGAGAGAGTAGACGGCATCCGCCGCCCCGACGAGAAGGAGACTTCGATGGCAGAGCCGCTGCCTCGTCCGCGCTACGAAGTTGCACACCTGTCTGAGATTCCGCCGACGGAGATCACTGGCAACTGGGGCTTCACCATTCCGGGCGAGTGGAAGCAGCTGCGGCACTGGTTCGGCATTCGCGAGTTCTCCGCGAACGCGATGGTCGCCACGAAGGCCGGGCAGGAGGTCGTGCACGAGCACAGCGAGCGCGCGAACGATGACCCGGGGAAGCCCGGCGACGAGGAGTTGTATGTCGTGCTCGGAGGGCGCTTCCGCGTGCGCCTCGACGACGAGCAGGTGGAAATCGGCCCGGGCACGCTCGTCTTTGTCGGAGAGCCGGCGGCCGTGCGCAGCTTCACGGCGCTCGAGGCGGGCGCGACGGTCGTTGCCGTCGGGACGAATCCGGGCATCGAGTTCGTCGTCTC
>DATFMW010000348.1:0-2072 GCA_035266765.1 Gaiellaceae bacterium
GCACCACCGCCGACCCGTACACCGTCGTCGACGGCACCGTCGGGCTCGCCTCCTCGGCCACCACCTTCGATCTCGCGAGCATCACCCAGGGCAACATCAACTACCTCGGACTCGAGCTCGACGGGCTCTCCGGCAGCTTCGTCGGCATCGACAGCGTCACGCTCTCGCTCACCAAGGGCCAGGTGCTCTACAACAGCGTCAGCGGCGGCGCGCCCCCCCAGACGAAGCTCAACTGGGCCGGGCTCACCGCCGGGGTCCTGCCGTTCACGTTCGACTCCGCGCTCACCCGCAGCATCGACTTCAAGCTCGCCGGCAAGGCCACGATCGACATCGCCGGCATCGTCTCCGGCAGCACCGGCTTCTCGCTCACGAAGCAGGCCGTCGACGTGACCACCCCGGCGCTCACCGGCGCGACGCTCCTCGTGATCACGCTCACCTCGCCGACTCTCACCGTCGGCACCGGCAGCTTCGGGCTCAGCTTCGGCGGCCCCGCCGCGACGATCACGATCGCCTCGCTCGCCCCGGCCATCCCGGCCGCCCCGGCCACTCCGGACGGGCGCAGCTGGACGGGCATCCAGGCGAGCGGCATGGCCGGCTCGCTCACCCTCGGCACGATCGCGAGCGCCACTCTCGCCGGCGTCAGCTTCTCGCTCAACACCGCCGCCGGCACCAGCGCCACCGGCACCCTCGCCACGCCGATCGACTGGACGACGGTGCCCGGCTCCGGCCTCACGCTCACCGGCGCCACCGCGCTCGAGGTGTCCGGCTCGCTCACGAACCTCTCCGTCGCCGGCTTCCTCGCCGGCTCGGCTGACTTCCGCGTCGTCCGCCAGACCTCCGACGCGACGACCTCGACCGGCGCGACCGTCACCGGCGGCGACCTGATCCTGCTCCAGCTCTCGAACCTCTTCCTCCGCGTCGGCACCGCGTCCGTCGGCGTCACGATCTCGAGCGGGAACCTCTCGCTCGCCGCGTTCTCGGGCACGCTCATGGGTGCCGCTTCCCCGGCCCCCACGTACAGCTGGGTCGCGCTCGACGCCGAGAACGTCGCCGCGACGCTCGCCGTGCCCGGGATCACCGCCGGTGTCCAGAACCTGACCGTGAAGCTGAACCAGGCCTCCGCCGGCGCCGACCCGCTGAACTGGACGACCGTCACCTCGCCGCCTGCCGGGCTGCCGACCTTCACCGGCGCCGAGCTCTCCGCCGCCGGTGAGCTCGTCAACCTCAACATCCTCGGCCTCCTGACCGGCGCCGCCCGCTTCGCCATCTCCAAGCAGACCGTCGCCGCCAACGTCGACGGCACCGCCGGCTTCTCACCGACGACCGACCTCCAGGGCGCGAGCCTCGTCACCCTCTGGCTCGGCCTCGGCGACACTACGACCGACCCGACCAACGCGTACTACCTCCGCGTCGGCGTCCCCGGCTTCGGGATCCAGATCGATAACGGCAGCCTCTTCGTCGCCGCGCTCGCGCCCGCCGCCACGACCGACTCGCGCCGCTGGGTCGGCGTCGAGGCGTCCGGGCTCGGCGCCGCGCTCGCCGTCCCGCTCGTCAGCGGCACGATCTCGAACGTCAACGTCGCCCTCAACAAGGCCTCCGGCGTCGGCGCCACGGTGCTCGACTGGACGAAGGACATCGGCACCTGGAACGCGACGACGTCGACGTTCACGCCGATCGCCGTCTCCGTCCTCGACAGCGGCGGCGTCGCGCACACGATCGACCTCACGAACGGCACGTTCGCCGTCAGCGGCCAGATCGACAACCTCTCGATCGCCGGCCTCGTCACCGCCGCGCACGCCGAGTTCGCGCTCACCCAGAGCAGCATCTCGCTCGACACGAACGGGGACGGCATCGCCGACATCTCCGGCGCCAGCCTCCTCACCTTCGCGCTCACGAACGTCGACCTCAACGTCGGCGACACGAGCGGCGTTCATCTCTCGGTGACCGGTGCGAACATCGCGCTCGCCGCCATCTCGTCACCCGCAGCCGGCGACACCGCGAGCTGGCTCGCCGTTCAGGGCAGCCTCTCCGGTGCGAGCTTCGTCGGCGTCCCCGGCCTCGACCTCACCGTC
>DATFMW010000349.1:0-2152 GCA_035266765.1 Gaiellaceae bacterium
GAAGCTTTTGCTGGTTGCCGCCGGAGAGCGAGGCGGCAGGCGTCTCCAGCCCCGGCGTGCGGACGGACAGATGCTCGACCTCTTCCGCGACGACACGATCCTCCCGGCTGCGGCTGACGACGCCCGAGCGCGAGAGCTCGGGCAGGGAGAGCAGCGAGATGTTCTCCCGGACGCTGAGCGGCAGGAAGACGCCCTCCGCGTGACGGTCGCCGGGAAGGTGGACGATGCCGGCCCGCATCACGCGGCCCGGGTCGCCGAGCGGCACGCGGTGCCCCTTCAGGACCGCGTCGCCGGTCGCCGGCAGCAGCCCCGCGAGCGCCCGCAGGAACTCACGCTGCCCATTGCCCTCGACGCCGGCGAGGCCGACGATCTCGCCGGGACGGACCTCGAGATCGACGTCGTGGAAGCGCGGACCGGTCAGGCCGCGAACGCTGAGCGTGTGCCGCTCGTCGGTCGGCCCGTGCTTCTCCGGGAAGAGCTGGTCGACCTCGCGGCCGACGATCAGCCGCAGCACGTCCTCCTCCGAGGCGCCCTCGGCGGGCAGCGTGCCGCGGGCCTCGCCGTCGCGGAGCACGGTGATCCGGTCGGCGATGCGAAGTACCTCGGGCAGGCGGTGCGAGATGTAGACGACGGCCGTGCCGGTCTGGGTGATCGCCCGGATCTGGTCGAAGAGACGCTCCGCCTCGCCGCGTGTCAGCGACTCTGTCGGCTCGTCGAGAATCAGAACCTTCGCGTCGAGCGCGAGCGCCTTCGCGATCTCGAGCAGCTGACGCTCGGCGACGCCGAGCTCGGCAACCCGTGCCGACGGGTCGACGGGCGCCCCGATCGCCGCGAGCTTCTCGCCCGCCCAGGCCGCCCACTGCTGGACCGGTGGACGCAACCCCGGCGGCATCGCGAACACGAGGTTCTCGACCACCGTGAGGTCCTCGAGGATCGAGAGGTGCTGGTAGACGACGGCGAGCCCGAGCGCCTGCGCGGCCGCCGGTGCCGCCTGCTCGAGCGGCCGGCCGCCGATCTCGACCGTGCCGGAGTCCGGCACGGTCGAGCCGGCGGCGACCGCCATCAACGTCGACTTGCCCGCACCGTTCTCCCCCACGAGCGCGTGGACCTCGCCCTCGACGACGTCGAAGGAGACGCCTTTGAGGGCGATCACTCCCGGGAACGTCTTGACGACGTCCGAGAGACGGAGAACGGTGCGGGCAGCGGTCATCGGGTCGCTACGGCGTCCCGTACTTCTTGAGCTGCGCGAGGGTGATCTTGTCCGACGGATAGAAGTCGGCCGGAGCGCCCTTCACGCACTTGTACGGCTTGCCGGCGTTCGTTTCCTCCCAGAAGCCGAGCTTGAGCAGGTTCGGCTCCTTGTTCGGCAGGCCCTCGGCGGCCGCGATCGCCTTGCGAGCCGCGATCCGGCCGAGCCAGTTCCGAGTGGACACCGTCGCGAGAGCGACCTTGGCCTTCTTGTAGAGGCAGGAGAGGCCGTTCGCGTCGGCACCCGCGACGGGGACGAGCGGCCGACCGGCCGCCTGGAACGCACGTGCCGCGGCGAGCGCGTCCGTGCCGTAGTTCGTGATGATCCCGTCGATCTTCGGGTACTTGGCGAGCAGCGCCGCCGTGACCTTCTGGGCCGTTGCCGGATCCCAGTTCGTGACGGCGAAGCCCTTGTTCCCGGTCAGCAGCTTGATGCCCGGATGCTTCTTGAACACCTTCACCATGTTCGCGAGCGCGTCCATCCCGACCGGGTTCCCGGCGGGACCGCCGAGGTAGATGACGTTGCCGTGGCCGTTCAGGACCTTGACCATCCAGTTGGCCCAGATCTTCCCGGCGTACTGCGGGAGCCAGTCGACGTAGCTGACGTAGTCGGTGCCGGCCTTGCCGCCCGGGGAGGCAGCCCACGGCACGACCTTGACGCCGGCGCGCGTCGCCTGCTGGATCGCGGCGAGCTCGGACTGACCGAAGTCGGGAATCACGACGATCGCGTTCGCACCCTGTGCAACCGCACCGCTGATGTCGGAGATCGACTTCTGCAGGTCACCGCCGCCGGCGGCAGTGGTCACCTTCACGTTCTTGCACTTCGCCGCTTCGGAGCGGACGGCTGCATACGAGTGCTGGGACCACGCATTGACGCCGTACCCGTCGAGCACGGCGAGCGTGA
>DATFMW010000350.1:0-8481 GCA_035266765.1 Gaiellaceae bacterium
AGAAGGCGTCGCGCGTCGCCTGCACGTTGTCGAGCGCGAGCCTGATGCCCGCGGCCGTGCCGACCCCGGCGCCGATCACCAGGACGAGCAGGACCGCGCGCAGACCCATCGCACGCACGTCGCGAACTGCCTTGCGCGCAAGGATCACCGACGCTGTTCCTCGACGATCCGCCCGTCGGCCAGGCGGACGATCCGGTTCCCGATGGCGGCAACCCGAGGGTCGTGGGTGACAACCACGAACGTCGTCTCGCTCTCCCGCCTCAGCTCGACCAGCAGCTCGAGCACGCTGGCGGCGCTCTCCTGATCGAGGTTGCCGGTCGGCTCGTCGGCCAGCAGGAGCACCGGCCGCTTGGCGAGCGCGCGCGCGAGCGCAACTCGCTGCTGCTCACCACCCGACAGCTGTCCGGGGAACTTCCCGGCCGCAGCTTCCAGGCCGACGCGTGCGAGCACGGCCCGCGCCCGCTCCTCCGCTACGCGGCGGGCAACGCCGGCCGCTGCGACTCCGGCAACCACGTTCTCGCTCGCGGTCAGCGTCGGCAGCAGGTTGTAGAACTGGAAGACGAGCCCGACCGAGTGGGCACGGTACTGCGTCAACTGCCGCGGACTCGCACCGGTCAGGTCGACCCCGCACGAGCGGATGCTGCCACTGTCGGGCGTGTCGAGACCGCCGAGGAGGTTGAGCAGCGTCGTCTTGCCGGAGCCGGACGGGCCGAGCAGCACGAGCAGCTCGCCCGCCGAAACCGTGAGCGAGAGGTCGTCGAGCACGACCTGCGTGACCTCGCCGCTCCGGTAGGTCTTGCGCACCGCGGCAAGCTCAACGAGCCGCGACGTCGCCGCTTGGGCCTTCCCGAGTCGTTTCCTGCCGGCTTGCGACAACGGTTCCAGAGTGCGCCCCCTCTGCTCTCAGTCCGCGGGGTCGTGTGCGTGGCCGCCGCCGGTGACGAGCACGCCGAACACGGTGACGTCGAACCGCGAGGAAACGTCCATCCGCAACCGCCTCCCGTGATCTCGCTGACCGCGCGAGCCTATCGGCCGCACGCGAGAGACAGGTTGCTGCGCGACGGTCTGGGGCGGAAGAGGAGCCTAGACCGTATGGCGTAGACCCGGCGCCTCGCTCGTAAGTTGGCGCGGGTTGCCGTCGCGATTGGCGCGGCGGTAGAGCCGCAATTACGGGAGGCGCCGGTATGGGTGAGGGTACGTGGGTTGGGTTGGATGTGCATGCGCGCAAGGTCGTTGCGGGTGTGCTTGATGGGGGCAGTGGTGAGCTGCGCAGTTGGCGGGCGCCGGTGCTGCCGGTGGAGACGGTGGAGTGGTTGAGGCGGTTCCCGGCGCCGGTGCGGGTCGCCTACGAGGCGGGCCCGACGGGGTATGGGCTCGCGCGTGCCTGCGCGGCGGTCGGGATCGCGTGTACGGTCGCGGCGCCGTCGAAGATCCCGCGCGCGTCGGGTGACAAGGTCAAGACCGACCGTCGCGACGCGGAGCGGTTGGCGCGGCTGTTGCGGCTGGGCGAGCTGGTCGCGGTCCGGGTGCCGGAGCCGCACGAGGAGGCGGCACGCGACCTGGTGCGGGCGCGTGAGGACGCGCGCGGCGAGTTGATGCGGGCCAGGCATCGGCTCTCGAAGCTGCTGTTGCGGCACGGGCTCGTCTACGACGCCTCGGCATGGACGCTTGCCCACGACGCCTGGCTGCGCCGCCAGCACTTCGAGAGCGGGCCGCTTCGGCTCGCCTTCGAGGAGTCGTACGCCGCGGCGCTGCAGGCGAAGGCGCGCCGCGACACCCTCGACCAGGCGATCATCGAGCTGGCCGCCGAGCCGCCATTCGCCGAGACGGTCGGCAGGCTCTGCTGCCTACGCGGCGTCTCGACCCTGACCGCGCTCGCGCTCACGGTCGAGCTCGGCGACTGGACGCGTTTCCGGCCGCAGAGCCTCGGCCCCTTCCTCGGCCTCACCCCGAGCGAGGACTCAAGCGGCGAGCGGCGCCGGCTCGGCTCGATCACCAAGACCGGCAACACGCACGCGCGCAGGCTGCTGGTCGAGGCCGCCTGGCAGCAGCGGCGACCAATGCGCGAAAGCTCGACGCTCGCACGGCGCCGGCAGGGACAGCCGGCCGCGGTACGGGCTCGCGCCGACCACAGCGCCCGCCGCCTCCATGCCCGCTGGCAGGCGCTCGAGCGGCGCGGCAAGCGCCGCACCGTCGTTGCGGTCGCCGTCGCGCGCGAGCTCGCCGGCCACTGCTGGGCGCTCGCAACCATGTAGCCGCGCCCAGCACCGGCTCGGCGAGGAGAGCGCGGACGGCGCAACCGGCGCAGAGGAACGCCCCGCGGTTCGGCTATGAGCAGCCCCAACCAGGCGACGCTCGACCCTAGAGAGCGGCTCCGTTCCTCAGCTCGCACACCCGGTCATGCGGTCCCAACCCGCGCATATCAGCCGCGACACAACGCGTCGACAAACTGCCGCCGCGCTCCCCCCGCCGACAAGAAAGGCCCGCAACCGCAGGCCTTTCGAGCCGTGCGACTTGACAAACCTCACCCCATATCAGCCGAGGTTTAGACGAGACCGCGTCGCGGTAAACCCTTCGTATGCGGATCGCAGCACTCGTTGCAGTCGCCGCCGCGCTCGCGGTCGTCGCGGCCGGGTGCGGAGGCGGGTCGAGCAGCGGCTCGACGGCCACCGCTGCGTCCACCACGCCCGCGTCCGCCTGCCCGAAGACCGTCTCGATCGGGATGCTGGCGCCGATCACCGGCCCGGCCGCCTCGATTGGCGGCGACCAGCTCCACTGGGCGCAGTTCTTCGTCTCGCAGTGGAACGCCGACCCGATGAATACGCCGAAGTTGAACCTCGTCCAGGGCGACACGCAGCTCGACCCGTCGAAGGGCTCGACCGTGGCGCAGCAGCTCGCCTCGAACGCGAAGATCCTGGCCCTGATCGGCCCGGCCAGCTCGTCCGTCGTCGCGGCGGCCGCGCCGATCCTCAAGAAGGCCGGGCTGGCGTTCATCTCCGGCTCGGCCACCCGCGTATCGCTGACGTCGGGCGCCGACAAGGGCTACTTCTTCCGCGACGTGCCGAACGACAGCGTCCAGGGCCCGACGACGATCGACTACCTGACCTCGAAGCTCGGTGTCGGCAAGGGCGACACGGTGATGATCGTGGACGACCAGGAGTCGTACTCGACCGGTCTCGCCGACATCGTCGAGAAGGGCCTGAAGGCGAAGGGCGTCACCGTCGACCGCGAGTCGATCAGCCAGAAGGCGACCGACTTCTCCTCGCTCGTCGCGAAGGTCAGCCCGGCGACGAAGGTCGTCTACCTGCCGTTCCAGCTCGCTTCGCAGGCGCAGCTCTTCGCGCAGCAGCTGAACGCCCAGGGAAAGTCGGCGATCGTGTTCGGCTCCGACGGCACCTTCGACTCGTCCAAGTTCACGGTTCCGGGCAGCTACATCTCGTTCTTCGCCCCGGACGTGACGACGCTCCCCGCCGCGAAGAAGACGGTCGCCGCGTTCCACAAGCAGTACCCGGGCGCCACGAGCCCGTTCGGGGCGCCGAACTACGTCGGTGCGCGGATCCTCGCCGAGGCGATCAGCCGGGCGTGCAAGGCTGGCACCGCGACGCGCGCGACGGTCCGGAAGCAGATCGCGCAGACGAACCTCGCGAGCACGCTCCTCGGACAGCCGATCTCGTTCACGCCGAACGGCGACGTCGCCGGCGCGACGTTCCACATCTTCAAGATCGAGAGCGGCGGCACCTACCGCACCGTCCAGTAGGGCCGCAGCCCCGGTAACCCCGCGGCGCGGGCGTAGACTTGACGCATGTCCGCGTGGGTGGCCTGGACGGCTGCGGCCGTCCTGTTGGCCGTTGGTGAGATCTTCACGCCCGGCCTGTTCTTCCTCGGCCCGGTGGCGCTCGCCGCGTTTGCGGCCGCGGTCGCCGCGGTCGCGGGCGCCGCCGTCTGGCTGCAGGCGCTTGTCTTCGTCCTCGGCTCGTTCGCGTCGCTCGGGCTCCTGCGCCCGATCGCCCGGGCGCACCTGTCGATGCCGCGCGCGATCCGCACCGGCACCGCCGCGCTCGAAGGCGCGTCCGCGGTCGTCCTCGCGCGCGTGGACGACCAGGGAGGGCGGATCCGGCTCGCGGGCGAGGAATGGACGGCGCGGGCCTACGTGCCCGACGAGGTGTTCGAGCCCGGGGCGCAGGTCGAGGTCGTGCGGATCGAGGGCGCGACCGCGCTCGTCTACCGATGACGTTTTCACCGATGAAAGGGAGCTGAATCGAATGGTCGCCTGGATCGTGATCGCCGTCGTCGCCGTGATCGTGCTCGCGGTGCTCTCGCGCACCGTGCGGATCGTCCCGCAGGCGCGTGCCGGCGTCATCGAGCGGCTCGGCCGCTACTCGCGCACGCTCTCGCCGGGGCTTGCGATCGTCGTTCCGTTCGTCGACCGCGTGCGGCCGCTGATCGACCTGCGCGAGCAGGTCGTCTCGTTCCCGCCGCAGCCGGTGATCACCGAGGACAACCTCGTCGTGAGCATCGACTCGGTCATCTACTACCAGGTCACCGACGCGAAGTCGGCCACCTACGAGATCGCGAACTACATCCAGGCGATCGAGCAGCTCACGGTCACGCCGCTCCGGAACGTGATCGGGTCGCTGTCGCTGGAGAAGACGCTCACCTCGCGCGACGAGATCAACGGGCGCCTCCGTGGCGTCCTCGACGAGGCGACCGGCAAGTGGGGCATCCGCGTCAACCGGGTCGAGCTGAAGGCGGTCGACCCGCCCGCGTCGATCCAGGACGCGATGGAGAAGCAGATGCGCGCCGAGCGGGACAAGCGCGCCTCCATCCTCCAGGCGGAGGGCCAGAAGCAGTCGCAGATCCTCACCGCGGAGGGCGAGCGCCAGGCGGCGATCCTGCGTGCCGAGGGCGAGCGCCAGGCGACGATGCTTGCCGCGGAAGGGCAGGCGAAGGCGATCGAGACCGTCTTCAAGGCGATCCACGACGGGAAGCCCGACCCGGAGCTGCTCGCCTACCAGTACCTCCAGATACTGCCCCAGATCGCACAGGGCGACTCGAACAAGATCTGGATCATCCCGAGTGAGCTCCAGCAGGCGATCGGGCGCATCGGCGGGGTCGTGTCGGCGGCCGGCGACGGCTCGATTCCGGAGGCGAAGAAGCCCGCCTAGTCGAGCTCGAGCTCGGTGCGCCAGGCCTTGGTGTGCTCGCCGAGTGCCGCTGTGCGGCCCGGGGCCGCGATCGGGCCGAGGTCGGCGGCCGCCTCGGCGAGGGTCGCGACCGGGCCGACGCAGACGTCCTCGTGCTCGGCGAGCTCGAGCCACGCGGCGAGCGGCCGGGCCGCGAAGACCGCCGCGAGCTCGGCGGCGAGCGCCTCCTGGTCGGCGTCGTACTGGCGTCCGGCGAGCTCCGGGCGGCCGAGCACCTCGCACAGGCGGCCGAAGAAGACCGGCTCGAGCGCGCCCACCGTGAGGTGGCGCCCGTCGGCGGTCGCGTAGATCCGGTAGCAGGCGAGCCCGCCCGTGAGCAGCCGCGGCAGCGGGTCGCCGCCGAGCCGGTACGCGACGAGCGCGTGCGAGCCGTGCGTCATCGAGACGACGACGTGCGCGCCGCAGTCGGTCCGCTCGCGCTCGAGCAGCGCCGCGAGCACCCGCGTCACGGCGCCGAGCGCTCCGGCCGCGAGGTCGGCGATCTGCACGGGCGGCCAGGCCGGGGCGGTGTCCTCGAGCACGCCTGCCCAGCCGAGGTAGTTGAGATCGTGGCCGGCGCGCTGCTCGTGCCGGCCGCCGAGCCCGAAGCCGGTGATGGAGCAGTACACGGTGCGCGGCGAGGCGTCGTCCGGGCCGACGCCGAGCCGGGCGGCGACGCCGGGCCGGAACGACTCCAGCACGACGTCGGCGCGGCCGACGAGCTCCCGCGCGATCGCGGCGTCGGCCTTCAGGTCGACGAGGACGGACTCCTTCCCCGCGTTCAGCGCGTCGTGCCACGCCGGCGCCGTCGCGCGCAGCGGGTCGCCACCCGGCTGCTCGACGCGGACGACCCGCGCACCCAGGCGCAGCAGCTCCGCCGACGCGAACGCGCCGGGAAGGTAGCGCGTCAGATCGACGGCGAGCAGACCGGCCAGCGGTTGCATCGGTGGCGAACCTACCACTACCCTTCGTCCGCTTTGGCGGAGCGCGCATCATCCGGGCACGAGGAGAAGCGGCGCCTGCTCCTGGATGCCGCCGTCCGCGTGTTCGCGCGCAAGGGCTTCCACGCCAGCCGGGTCGGTGACATCGCCGAGGAGGCGGGTGTCGCCCACGGCCTGCTCTACCACTACTTCTCCTCGAAGGACGAGGTGCTCGAAACGGTGTTCGAGGAGAACTGGACCGTCCTGCTCGAGCGCATCGCCGGGGTCGAGGAGGCGGACGAGCCTGCCCCGCAGCAGCTCGTCCACGTGGCGAAGATCCTGTTGCGCACATGGCTGCACCGGCCCGACGTCGTCCGCGTCGTGATCCGCGAGTTCGCACGCAGTCCCGAGGTGGCGCCCCGGCTCGGCGAGCTCGCGAAGCCGATCGAGGCGATCGAGCGGCTGATCGTGCGCGGGATCGAGCGCGGCGAGCTGCGTGCCGACCTCGACGTGAAGGTCGCGGCGACGGTCTTCTACGGGCCGATCGACGAGCTCTTGACCGCCTGGGTGCTCGGCCGCCTGCCGGGCGACGAGGCGGGCGTCGCGGCCGCGGAGCAGACGATCATCGAGCTCGTGCTCGCGAGCCTCGTCTCCGAGCCCGCCGCCGAGTCGGCCGCAACGCTCTAACGCGCGCCGAGCAGCTCGGCGAGGCGGGCGGCGCCGACGTTGCCCCCGGAGATGACGACGCCGACGCTGCGGCCGCGCGCGTCGATCCGCCCGGTGAGGAGCGCCGCGACGCCGACGGCGCCGCTCGGCTCGACGACGAGCTTCATCCGGTCGAGCAGGAACGCGATCGCGGCGACGATCTCCGCGTCGGAGACGGGCACGATCTCGTCCACGCGGCGGCGGTTGACCTCGAAGGTCAGCTCGCCGGGCCGGTCGGCCTGCAGGCCGTCGGCGATCGTCCGCGGCACGTCGATCTGCACGCGCTCGCCGGCGGCGAGCGAGCGGCGCGTGTCGTCCCCGGCCTCGGGCTCGACGCCCACGACCCGGATCTCCGGGTGCAGGCTCTTCGCCACCGTCGCGCAGCCTGCCATGAGGCCGCCGCCGCCGACCGGGACGACGAGGATGTCGAGCCCGGGCGCGTCCTCGAGCAGCTCGAGCGCAGTTGTTCCCTGGCCGGCCATCACGAGCGGGTCGTCGTAGGGACGAACGAGCTCGAGGCCGTGCTCGCCGGCGAGCCGCTCGCCGAGCACCTCGCGGTTCTCCACGAAACGGTCGTACGTGACGATCTCGGCGCCGTAGTCGCGCGTCGCCTCGACCTTCGCCGCGGGCGCATCCTCGGGCATCAGGATCGTCGCGTGGGTGCCGAGCTCGGCGGCCGCGATCGCGACCGCCTGCGCGTGGTTTCCGGACGAGAAGGCGAAGACGCCGCGGGCGAGCTCCTCCGGCGGCAGCGACGAGATCTTGTTGTAGGCGCCGCGGAACTTGAACGCGCCGCCGCGCTGGAAGCTCTCCGCCTTCACGTGCACCTCCGCCCCGGTGCGCTCGTTGAGCGTGCGCGAGGTGAGCACGGGGGTGCGATGCGCGACGCCGGCGAGGCGCTGCGCTGCGGCGCGGACGTCGTCGAGCTCGATCATCGGCACGGGCTCGCACCGGCGCGGACGAGGCCGAAGCCCCAGAGGCTGCCGGCGGAGAGGTAGTAGACGGTGCGCGCAGCGCCGTCGTCGTGGACGAGCGTGCTGTAGCTCCCGCAGGAGACGGGTAGGGTCACGCCGGCGAGTCGGTTCACCTGTGCCTCGACCGCCCCGAGTCGGAGCCCGCGCGGCGCGTGCCAGCCGGGCGGCTGCCAGAGCGTGTAGACGGCCGAGACGCGGCCGCGGGTCAGCTCGACGCCGAGCCCGTGGTCGTCGAACGCCTTGTAGGTGAAGTACCAGGTCGTGCGCGAGCAGCCACTGCAGACGCCGTAGAAGCGGCCGAGCGCGGCGCGCACCTGCGCGGCCGGCTCGCCGAGACGGATGCCCCCGAGCGAGACGCCCGGCACGAGCGTCCCCGCGCGTGGCAGCGCGGCGCCCGCGGGGACGGCGAGCGCGAGCGCGACGGCGACTGCGCAGATGAGCGTTCGGCCCATATGCTCGCCAGTATGCCGCTCTGGGATTCGCTTGCCGGACTCGATGTGCGCGTGGACGGCTACACCCTCGAACGCCGCGAGCTCCGCACCGCGTCCGGCTGGACGCGTGTCACGACCACCGTCGTCCTCGCGGGCGGCGGCGAGACGGGGCAGGGCGAGGACGTGACCTACAGCGCCGACGATCACGACGACTTCCCGGCAGGAATGGCGCTCGCCGGCACGCGGCCGCTCGGCGAGCTCTCACAGC
>DATFMW010000351.1:0-6065 GCA_035266765.1 Gaiellaceae bacterium
TCACGCTCGACCGGCTCTGGCACGCCGTCCCGTCGTTCCCCGCCCGCAGCGAGGTCTGGCTACGGCTGCTCGAGTCGTACGGCCTCTGAGCGCGGAGTACCGACACTGCTTAGGATCGGCAGTCGCCGGTGGGAGCGCTCAGCAGACGTGCGTGACGCGACCGGTGTCGACGTCGTAGACGAAGCCGCCGACCCGCAGGCCCGCGAGGTACGGGAACGAGCGGATCCGCTGCACGTCCGCGCGGAGCGTCGCCTCCTGGTCGGCGGTCATCTCGAAGGTGAGGCTCCGCGTGTCGGGCCCGCCGGCGGCCCGGATCGCGTCGTGCACGGTCTCCTCGCTCCCGGCCGCCATCCGGCAGTTCGTGTGCGCGACCACCATCGCCCGGTCGACGCCGAGCAGGTACGAGGCGAGCACGAGTGTGCGCAGGACGTCGCCGGTGACGCGCGCGCCGGCGTTGCGGAGGATCTTCGCGTCGCCCTGCCGGAGCCCGAGCATCTCGAGCGGCTCGATTCGCGAGTCGATGCAGGTGAGCACGGCGAGCCCGCGGGCGGCGCGCGCCTGCAGCCCCGCGAGCGCGAACCCGTCGGCGTAGGCGCCGTTCGCCGCGAGGACGTCCGCGAAGGTCTCGTCGCCGGCCACCGTGGAATCGTACGGGCGCGGGCCGCGGGTGCGCGGCGGACACGCTCTCCGCTTCGCGTCAGCCGGTCTTGCCGAGCAGCGCCTGCTTCAGCGCGGCAAGCGTCTTCGCCCCGGCGATGCCGTCGGCGGTGAGATTCGAGGCGCTCTGGAAGGCGACGACGGCCGCCTTCGTCCCGGGCCCGAAGATGCCGTCGGCCTTCCCCTGCAGGTAGCCGAGCTTGATCAGCGCCGCCTGAAGCTGCTTCACGGGCGTGCCCGTGTCGTTCGGATGGACGGTTGCGGTCGGAAGCTTGAGCGTCGGCGGCGTCTTCACCGGCGGCGCCACGGTCGTCGTCGCCGGTGCGGCCGGCGTCGCGGAAACCGTCGTCGGAGTCGCGATCGGCTTGCTGCCGCTGCTGAACACGCCCGCGGCCGCGAGCACCGCGAGGAAAAGGGCGATCGCGAGCACACCAAGCATCGCCATCTGGGCGCTGGACAGCGTCCTGCGGCCGACGGTGAACACGCGCGGCTCCGTGCGTCGCGCACGAATCGGCTCGTCCCCGCCCGGGGTCACCCACGAATCGCCGTCCGGTTCAGCCGCGACCGAGCGCCGACCGCCACGCCGACGGCGCGGGGGCGCTGACTCGGGCTCGTCGAACCAGTCGTCGACCTCCGGGTCGCGTTCGCTGTCGCGACCTTCCATGACAGGACCGTACCGCTTCGGGCGGCTGGAGGCCACTCGCTCGGTCGCAGATCGTCGCGCGGCGGCTACGGCTCGATCACGTGATTCGGGTCGGGCCCCTCGCCCTGGCTGTAGTCGGCGAAGATCCGGTCGCGCTCGGCGACCGCGGCGCGCACGCCCTCGCGCTCGGCGAGCTCGACGAACCGCCTGGCGTCGGGCGTGTTGCGCATCAGCCCGTCGAGGATCGGGCCGAGCGTCTGCGTCGAGGCGAGACCCATGTTCTCGTAGGCCTGGTTGACGATCAGCTTCATCGCCGCGAGCTGGGAGGCCGGGATCGAGGCGAGCTGCTCCGCGGTTGCGCGCACCTCCGCCTCCAGCCGCTCGAACGGGACGGCGCGGTTGACGAGGCCCGCCGCGGCCGCCTCGACGCCGGTCAGCGGCTTCCCCGTGAGCGCGAACTCCTTCGCGCGCGTCAGGCCGAGCCGGTAGAGCCACATCCCCGTCAGGTACGAGCCCCAGAGACGCGAGTACGGCGTGCCGATCCGTGCGTCCTCGCTCGCGATCACGAGGTCGGTGCAGAGCGCGAGGTCGCTGCCGCCGCCGACGCACCAGCCGTGCACCTGTGCGATCGACGGCTTCGGCGCGCGCCAGAGGCTCATGAACTTCGGCACCGGGCCGTGCGTCGGCGAGGTCGCGAACGCGAAGTCCTTGCCGGGATCCCACTCGCCGCCGGTCGTGATCCGCTCGTCCCAGTGGTGGAACCCGTCGCCGAAGTCGAAGCCGGCGCAGAAGGAGCGGCCGGCGCCGCGCAGGACGATCACTTTCACCGCGTCGTCGGCGACTGCCCGGTCGACCGCCTGCTCGAGCTCGTCGGGCAGCGGCGGGACGATCGTGTTCAGCGCCTCCGGCCGGTTCAGCGTGATCGTCGCGACCGGCCCGTCGACGGCGTAGAGGAGCGTTCCGTACAACTCCCGGAAAGCCTACGCCTCCCGTCGCTACCGTCCCGGACATGGAGCTCGTGGTCCAGAAGTACGGTGGCACCTCGGTCGCCGGCCCGGAGCGGATCCGCCGGGTCGCGGAGCGCGTCGTCGCGACGGCGGCGACCGGCGCCTCGGTGTGTGTCGTCGTCTCGGCGATGGGCAAGGCGACGGACGAGCTGATCGAGCTCGCCCAGGAGGTCTCGTCGCGCCCGCATCCGCGGGAGATGGACATGCTCCTCACCGCCGGCGAGCGGATCTCGATGGCGCTGATGGCGATGGCGATCGTCGACCTCGGCCGCGACGCGGTCTCGTTCACCGGCTCGCAGGCGGGCATCGTCACCGACACGCGGCACGGCAAGGCGAAGATCGTCGAGCTGCGCGCCGACCGGGTGCGCGAGGCGCTCGAGGCGGGGCGGATCGCGATCGTCGCCGGCTTCCAGGGCGTTTCGCGGGATCGCGACGTGACGACGCTCGGGCGCGGCGGCTCCGACACGACGGCGGTTGCGATGGCGGCGGCCCTCGGCGCGTCGGTCTGCGAGATCTACACCGACGTCGACGGCGTGTTCACCGCCGACCCGCGCCTCGTGCCGGGCGCGCGCAAGCTCTCGGTCGTCTCCTACGAGGAGATGCTCGAGCTCGCGGCCGCCGGGGCGGGCGTCCTGGCGCTGCGGTCGGTCGAGTACGCTCGGAATCACGGCGTGCGGATCCACGTACGGTCGTCCTTCGCCGAGGCGGAGGGAACCTGGGTCGTGAAGGAGGAAGACGTGCTGGAGCAGGCGATCGTCTCGGGAATCGGGAGCGACACCGGCGACGCGAAGGTGACGATGCTCGGCGTGCCCGACCGGCCGGGGATTGCGGGACGGATGTTCCGGCCCCTCGCCGACGCCGGGATCCACATCGACATGATCGTCCAGAACGTGTCCTCCGCCGGGCACACGGACATCTCGTTCACGCTCCCGAAGGCCGATCTCGCGAATGCGGAGCCGGTCCTCGGCGGGCTTGCGCGCGAGGTGGAGGCGAGCGGGTTCGCCGTTGACCCGGACATCGGCAAGGTCGCGGTCGTCGGCGCGGGGATGCGCAGCCACCCGGGCGTCGCCGCGGCGATGTTCGAGTCGCTCGCGGACGCCGGCATCAACATCGAGATCATCTCGACGTCGCCGATCCGGATCTCGTGCGTCGTCCGCGTCGCCGACCTCGAGCGGGCTGTGCAGGTGCTGCACGAGCGGTTCCGCCTCGCCGACGACGTCGTCCTGCAGGGTGACGCGGCAAGCCTCTAGGTTTTTCGCACCGAATCCACGGGAACTACCGATGGGCGCGCGCGTCAGGGCGTCTAGGCGGGAGGTGCGATGGAGACTCTGTACACGCATACGACGTGGCGGGTGAAGCCCGGCCACGAGGACGACTTCGTCCGCTTCTGGACGGAATGGGTTGAGTGGAGTCACGCGCAGGGGCTGCGCGAAGAGGCGCTTCTGCTGCGTGACGCCGAGAGTCCGCAGACCTTCGTCAGCTTCGGCCTCTGGGAGAACGTCGCCGCTGTCGCCACCTGGCGGACGCTCCCCGGCTACCACGAGCGTGTGGCACGGCTCCAGGAGGTCTTGGACGGCTTCGAGCCGCGCACGCTCGAGGTTGTCGAGCGGCGATAGCTCCCGGCGCGATCGCGGCCCCGTTCCCTTCGCACCGCTTCGCTTTCCTGCTCGGGAACGGCGTCGGACGCTGGACGGCTGCCCGGTTGCGGAGCGGCTCGAGCCGCGCCCGCGCAGGTCGGGCGCGGTGGCCTGATCGGCAGAGCGCGGGACTCAGGCGGGCACGAGTTTCCCGCTCTCGAGGGCGAGCACCTCGTCGAAGCGGTCGAGGCGCAACGGCGAGTGCGTGATCAGCAGCAGGCCGACGTCGCCGGCGCCGTCGAGCAGGTCGTCGAGCACGGCGGTCGCGGTCTCCTCGTCGAGGTGGGCGGTGGGCTCGTCAAGGATCAGGATCCGCGCGCCTGAGAGGAGCGCCCGCGCGAGCGCGATCCGCTGGCGCTGGCCGCCCGAGACGAGGGCGCCCTCCTCGCCGACGAACGTGTCGAGGCCCTCGGGCAGCGAGCCGAGCCAGGCGCCGGCGCCGGCGCGGCGGAGCGCGGCGCGCACGTCGTCGTCGGACGCGTCCGGCCGCGCGAGACGGATGTTCTCGCGGATCGTCGTCGCGAAGAGGTGCGCGTCCTGGCCGCAGAGCGCGACGACACGGCGCACGTCGTCCTGGGCGTACTCGCGCAGGTCGTGGCCGTCGAGGGTGGCGCGGCCGCCGTCGAGGTCGCGGAAGCGGACGAGCGCGTGCGCGAGCGACGTCTTGCCGGCGCCGCTCGGGCCGACGAGCGCGACCCGCCGGCCCGGTGCGAGCTCGAGGTCGGCCCCGTCGAGGAGCCACGGGCCGTCGCCGTGGCGCAGCCGCGCGTCCTCGAGCCGGAGCAGGCCGTGACCCGAGAGCGGGCGCGGCTCGTGTGGGTCGAGGACGGGTGGCTCGCGGTCGGCGATCGCGAACAGCCGTCCCGCGGCGGCCTCGGTGCCCGCGAGGTGCTGCGCCGCGAGCGGCAGCGCCCGCACGCCGTCGAAGGTCGCGAGGACGAGCAGCGCGAGCATCCCGAGCAGGACGCCGTCGAGCCGGCCGCCGCCGACCGCGGGCACGGCGGCGGCGAGCACGGCGGCGACGGCGAGCCCGCCGAGCGCCGTGACCATCCCGTCTCCCATCCCGGCCGCGAGTGCCTCGCGCACCTGCGCGCGGTGCAGCCGCCGGTCTGCCTCTTCGAGGCGAACGAGCCGCTCCCCGGCGGCGCCGTAGGCGACGAGCTCGGGCAGGCCCTCCAGCAGCTCGACGGTGCCGCCGGCGAGCTCGGCCCGCTCCACCGGTCGGCCGCGCCCGGCCGCGCGGGCGAGCCTCGCCACGCCGAGCGGCACGACGACGGCGCCGAGGACGAGCGCGACGGCGACGGCGAGCCCCGCCTCCGGTACGAGCAGTGCCGCCGTCAGCACGGCGGCGGCGCCGACGGCAAGCGCCGCGAGCGGCGGCGCGACGACGCGCACGAGCAGATGCTGGAGCGCGTCGACGTCGGCGACGAAGCCGCTCAGCAGCTCGCCCGGCCGCGATCCCTCCACGCCGCCCGGCACGAGCGGCTCGAGCCGCCGGAAGAAGTCGACGCGGACGCGGGCGAGGAAGCGGAACGCGGCGTCGTGGGAGACGAGCCGCTCGAGGTAGCGCAGCGCCGCCCGGGCGAGCGCGAAGAAGCGTACGCCGACGATCACGACCGTGAGCGAGAGAATCTCGGGGCGGAGCGCGGCCCGCGAGATCAGGTAGCCCGACGACGCCATCAGCCCGGCGCCGGCGGCGAGCGCGAGCGTCGAGAGCGCGGCTGCGGCGGCGAACCGTCCGCGCAGCGGCCGCGCGAGCGCGAGCACTCGCAGGAGTACCGTCATCGCCGGTCCTCAGAGGTCGGGACGTGTCCGACCGAGACGGCGAGCCCGCGTTCTGCGTCAGGAAAGCCCTGCAAGAAGGCGATTCCGCTGTTCACGAAGGCGTCACGCTCCCGGCATCTGCCTCAGAGACCGGGACATGTCCGGACTGGACGGGGAGCAGCCTGAGCCGCCCGTCGCGGAGCTCGAGCGCGCGGTCGACGATCGCGAGCACGGCCGGGTTGTGGGTCGCGACGACGACCGACGTCGTCCGCGGCAGCGCCGCGAGCACTGCGAGGACGCTTCGCGTCGACGTGGCGTCCAGATGCGCGGTGGGCTCGTCGAGGAGCAGCAGCGGCG
>DATFMW010000352.1:0-8080 GCA_035266765.1 Gaiellaceae bacterium
CTCGCCTGCAACCACGTCTCGAGCTTCGATCCATGGCCGCTCGGGGTGCCGCTGTGGCCGCGGCGGTTTCTCCGCTTCATGGCGAAGTCGGAGCTGTACTGGTGGCCGATGCGCCTCGTGCTCGACGGCGTGGGCGCATTCCCGGTCCGGCGCGGCCAGGCGGACTTCGAGGCGATCGCGACCGCGGTGCGGCTCGCCCGTGAGGGGCACGTCGTGACGATGTTCCCGGAGGGCACGCGACGGCAGAAGGGTCTCGTGAAGCGCCACGAGGCCAGGCCTCGCTCGGGGGCCGCGCGGATCGCCCTCGAGGCGGGCGTCCCGCTCGTGCCCGCCGCGGTCTCCGGGACCGACCGGCTGCTCCGGCTCGGGCCGCTTCGTGTCGTCTACGGCACACCGGTCGAGATCGACGACCTGCGCGGGCGCGAGGACCTGCGCGAGGCCTCGCAGGAGGCGACCGAACGGCTGATGGCCCGGATCGCCGAGCTCGAGGCGTCGCTCTGAACAAGCGATGAGCGTCCTGCTCGCAGTGGACGGGGACTCGTTCGCCCACCGCGCGTACCACGGGCTGCCGAAGTCGATCCGGCTGAACGCCGTCGTCGGGTTCACGAACATGCTCCTGCGGCTCTGGGAGGGGGAGTCGCCCGCCGCCGTCCTCGTCGCGTGGGACACGCTCTCGACGCCCACCTACCGCCATGAGGCGTTCGCGCCGTACCAGTCCGGGCGCGTCTTCGAGGAGTCGATCCTCGAGCAGCTCGAGGTCCTGCCGGACGCGGTCGCGTCGCTGGGCTTCGCGGTCGCGAAGGCGCCGGGCTTCGAGGCGGACGACTTCCTCGCCGCGGCGGCGCACGTCTGGCCCGGCGAGGTGCTCGTCGCGACCTCCGACCGGGACGCGTTCCAGCTTGCGAGCGAGCGCGTGACGATCCTCCAGCCGGCGAAGGCCGGGTCGCCGCCCGTCCGGATCGGGCCGGCCGAGGTTCGCGAGCGCTACGGCGTCGAGCCGGAGCAGGTGCCCGACCTGATCGCGCTGCGCGGCGACCCCTCCGACAAGCTCCCCGGCGCACGGGGGATCGGCCCGAAGAAGGGGGCGGAGATCCTGCGCGAGCACGGCACGCTCGAGGCGGCGCTCGCGGCCGGCCGATTTGCCGCCGAGGCGGAGGAATTACGCCTCTACCGGCGAATCGGCACCATGGACGCCTCCGCCCCTCTTCCTCCCCTCGAAGAACAGACACCCACATGGGCGGAGGCGTCTTCCTTCTACGAGCGGCTCGGCCTCGGCAACCTCGCCGGCCGCCTCGCTGACCTCGCGTAGAATCGCCGCCATGGACGAGTGGCTCAGCCGCCAAGCGGACGCGCTCGCACGGGCCACCGGGGTGCCGCGCGAGCAGCTCGAGCTGTCGAGCACCGAGGTCGAGACGCTGCTCGACGTGGCCGGTCACGCGGCACACGAGAGCGGCGCACGCACGAACGCCCCGCTCCTCTGCTACCTGCTCGGCCTCATGCACGGCGGCACGAAGGGACTCGACGAGCTCGTCGAGATCGTCCGATCGACGTCCTGACGCATCCCGCCCTCGCCGAGCTCCACCCCACGGGGCATCACCCCGAACGGCCGGAGCGCCTCCGCGCCCTGCTCGCCCACCAGCTCCTCTGGAGCGAGGGCCGCGAGGCAAGCGAGGAGGAGCTCCTGCTCTGCCACACGCCCGAGCACGTCGGCCGGGTGCGCGCCGTCGAGGACCCCGTCTGGCTCGACTACGACACGATCTGCTCGGAGACGAGCTGGCGCGCCGCGCGGCTCGCCGCGGGAACGGCGATCGAGGCGGCCGTCCGCGGCGGCTTCGCGCTCGTGCGGCCGCCCGGGCACCACGCACTTCCGGACCGCGCGATGGGCTTCTGCCTCTTCAACAACGTTGCGATCGCCGCCCGGGCGGCGCAACGGGAGCTCGGGCTCGAGCGCGTGGCGATCGTCGACTTCGACGTCCACCACGGCAACGGCACCCAGGCCGTCTTCTGGGAGGACGACAGCGTCCTCTTCGTCTCGCTCCACCAGTGGCCGTTCTATCCCGGCACGGGCGGGCCGGACGAGCAGCGCGAGACGACGGTGAACGTGCCGATGTCGGCCGGCTCCGGCGACGAGGAGTATCTGCGCGCGTTCGAGCACACCGTCGAGCCGGCGGTCGCCCGCTTCGAGCCGGAGCTCGTGCTCGTCTCCGCGGGGTTCGACGCGCACGTCGACGACCCGCTCGCAGACATGCGGGTCACCGTGGACGGTTTCCGCGAGCTGGCGCGGCGCTGCGCCGGCCTCGGCCCGCGCGTCGCGGCGGTGCTCGAGGGCGGGTACGAGCTCGACACGCTGCCGCTGCTCGTCGACGCGGCACTCGACGGCTTCACGACTCGCTAGCAACGTGACGGCGGGCGGCCCCGACGCCGGGGCCGCCCGCGATCACGTCACGTATGCCACCCCTGTGTGGGGGTCCGCCAACCTGCACGTCTCATCGGCACGCCGCCGCAGCGGCTCATGCCCCAGGCTTGGGGAAGCGCATGCTCCAGGGTAGGTGATCGTCACGCGCGGGCGACGGTGAGCCGCTCGAGCGCCTCGCGGCGGGACGAGACGCCGAGCTTGCGCAGCAGGCTCTTCACGTGTGAGCGGACCGTGTGCTCGGAGATGAACAGCCGCTTCGCGATCTCGTCGGTGCCGAGGTGGTCGTCGAGGAGGAGCAGCACCTCGACCTCGCGGGCCGAGAGGGCCGCGGTGATCGCGTCGGGCACGCCGGAGCCGCGTCCGTTGCCGTTGCGCACCTGCTCGAGGAGCCGGCGGGCGATCGCCCCCGAGAGCGCCGCTTCGCCGTTCGCGACCCCGTCGAGGAAGGACGCGATCCGCTCGGGCGGCTCCGTCTTGAGCAGATAGCCGGCGGCGCCGGCCCGGATCGCCGCGAGCAGGTTCTCCTCGGTGCCGGACGCCGTCAGAACGACGACCTCGCACTCCGGGGCGGCCTCGCGCAGGCGCGGCAGCGCGGAGAGACCGTCGACGCCCGGCATCGAGAGATCGAGCAGAACGAGGTCGGGCCCGAGCGCCTCCGCCTGCTCGATCGCCTCGGCGCCGTCGGATGCGGCGCCGACAACCTCGAAGCCGTGCGCCGCGAGCAGCGCGGCGAGGGCGTCGCGGGTCAGGGGATGGTCGTCGACGATCAGCACACGGGTCGCCATCCCGGGTCTTATCGGCAGGAACCGTTCTGCCGACAAGAGTGAAATGACCGCGCGCCGAAGCGGCTTTCAGTCCTGGCTCGTCAGCGAGGTACTGCTCGCCGGCCTGCTCGGCGCGAGCCTTGCGCTCTTCCTCTCGTATCCGACGCTGCGGACGCAGTACGACCTGCCGGCGCTGCGGCTCGTGCTCCAGACCGCGATGGCCCTCGCCGGGCTGCTCGTGGCGCTGCTCGCGGCGGTGCGCTTCTCGGTCGAGGGGCAGCGACGCGACCTCCTGCTCGCGAGCGGTCTGCTCGTCAGCTCGCTCTCGGCCGCGATCTTCGCGGTCGGCCCGCTCCTCGGCGGCGGCTCGCTCCAGCGCCCGGAAGGTTGGGCGGCCCTGATCGGCGGAATGATCGGTCAGGCGCTCGTCGCGCTCGCGCCGTTCCTCCGCGGCCGCAGCCGCTACCGGGAATGGGCGATCGCGAACGCCGTCGTCGCCGCCGGCATCGGCCTCTTCCTCGCCTGGGCGCTGCTGCGCGCCGCCGGCTCGCTTCCCGACCTGACCCCGGGCGGCGACACGCTGCCCTTCTATCTCACGGGCACCTTCGCGCTCCAGGCGTTCATCAACCTCGCCGCCGTCGTCGGCTGGGGGGAGCACTTCCGCCGGCACGGCGACGACCTGGCACGGTGGCTCGCACTCGCGTTCACGCTGATGCTGTTCGCCGCGCTCCAGCTCCTGTTCGCCCCTCTCCTCGGCAGCACGTACGTGTCCCAGGGCGACTTCCTGCGGGTGCTCGGCTACGGCGTGATGCTCGTCGGTGCGTGGCGGGCGATCCGCTTCGCCGAGTTCGGACGCGCCGTCGCGGAGGAGCGCGCGCGCGTCGCCCGCGAGATCCACGACGGGCTCGCGCAGTACCTGTTCGCGATCTCGACGCACGCGCAGATGCTCGAGGCGGGGGCGCCGCTCGAGGAGAGCGTGCCGCGGCTGAAAGAGGCCGCGACCCTCGCGCAGCAGGAGGCTCGCTTCGCGATCCTCGCCCTCTCGTCGGCGAGCGGCACGGCGCCCTTCGACGCGGCGCTCCGCCGCTATGTCGAGTTCCTGACCGCGGACGGGGAGCTCGATGTGGAACTCGACGTCGACCCCGCGATCCGGCTCGCTCCCGACGAGCAGATCGAGATCTTCCGGATCGTCCAGGAAGGGCTCGCGAACGTGCGCCGCCACGCCGGCGCGAGCCGGGCCGAGGTCACGATCGGGACGCGCCCCTACGGCGAGCGCTTCGTCACGATCCGCGACGACGGTGCCGGCTTCGACGGCGAGGAGCGGCTCGCCGGGCAGGGCCTGAAGAACATGCGGGCCCGGGCCGAGTCGATCGAGGGCGGCTTCACGCTCAGCTCCCGGCCCGGCGGCGGGACGGCGCTCGAAGTCGTGCTCAGAGCGTAGCGGCTACCCCCACGACGTCTCCGTCATCGGCCGCAGCGCAGCCTCGAGGATGCGGTGCCCGCGGGGCCGCGTCAGGACGAACATGACGACCTCGGCGACGTCCTCGGCGCTCATCATCCCCGGCAGCGCGTCCGGGGTGCGGCCGCGGCCCTCCTCGAGCGCGAAGTCGGTGGCGACGCCGCCGGGGCACACGTTCGTGACGCGGACGCCCTGCTCGCGCAGCTCGTGGTCGAGCGACCGGCCGAGGCCGACCTGCCCGAACTTCGAGGCGCAGTAGACGGACTCGTACGGGAGTCCCCGCCGTCCCGCCTCGGAGGCGAGCATGACGACGTCGGCGGCGTCGCTCTCGAGCAGGTGCGGGAGTGCCGCGCGCACGGCCCAGATCGAGCCTTTGAGGTTGACGTCCACCATCTCGTCGATGTACTCGGGCGTGAGGTCGAGGAACGAGGCGTAGGCGCCGACGCCGGCGTTCGCGACGAGGATGTCGAGCCGGCCGAAGCGGTCGACGGTCGCCGCCGCGAGCGATTCGAGCTGGCCGAGGTCTCGGACGTCGCACGGCTGAGCGACCGCGTCGAGTCCGAGGTCGTCGCCGCTCCGCGACGCGAGCCCGAGCTTGACGCCCTGGCCGGCGAGCGAACGGGCGACGGCGGCGCCGATGCCGCGGCTGGCACCGGTGACGAGGGCGACCTTTCCTTCGAGTGTGGTCATGTTTCCTCCAGTGGTCTGAGTGCCGGGTAGAGGAGCCGGAACCGCTCGTAGCCGGCCGCATAGCAGTCCTGCCACTCGGGGTCCGGCTCGATTCGGTCGGTGACGTGGACGCAGGCCGAGACGGCCTCGGCCGCGTCGGCGAACGCACCCGAGGCGACGCCGGCGAGAAGTGCGGCGCCGAACGCCGCTCCTTCCTCGGCTGCGGCCGCCCGCTCGAGCGGCACGCCGAGCACCGAGGCGACGATCCGCGTCCACAGCGGGCTGCGGGCACCGCCGCCGGAGATGCGGCCCACCTCGGCGTCGACACCGAGGTCGCGCAGCAGCTCGAGCGAGTCGCGCAGGCCGTACGCGACGCCCTCGAGCACGGCGCGGGTGAGCGCGCCCCGGTCGTGACGAAGCTCGAGCCCGGCGAACGCGGCGCGGGCGCCCGGGTCGGCGTGCGGCGTCCGCTCGCCGGAGAGATACGGCGCAAAGAGAAGGCCACCGGTTCCGGGCTGCCACACCTCGGCCCCGGCGAGCAGCTCCTCGTAGCTGCCGGCGAGGTTGCCCTGCAACCAGGCGAGTGCGCCCGCGGCGGAGAGCATCACGCCCATGGCGTGCCAGGTGCCCGGCACGGCGTGGCAGAAGACGTGGACACGCGCCTCGGGGTCGGGCCGATACGCAGGCAGGACGGCGAACACGACCCCCGAGGTGCCGAGCACGACCGAGAGCGTGCCCGGCCGCACGATCCCGGCCCCGAGCGCGCCCGCGGCCTGGTCGCCGGCACCCGCGATCTCGGTCGACTCGTGGACGGGCGGCAGCCACGCCTCGGGCAGCTCGAGCGCGTCGAGGACATCCCCGCTCCAGCGGCGCTCCGCGACGTCGAAGAGCAGCGTGCCGGACGCGTCCGCCGCGTCGATCGCGTGCTCGCCGGTGAGGCGGAGTCGGACGTAGTCCTTCGGCAGGAGGATGCGGCGGATGCGCGCGAACGTGTCCGGCTCGTGCCGGCGCAGCCACAGGAGCTTCGGCGCCGTGAAGCCGGTCAGCGCGCGGTTGCCGGTCAGCTCGATCAGCCGCTCGAGGCCGAGCCGCTCCTCGATCTCGGCGCACTCCTCGGCCGTGCGCTGGTCGTTCCAGAGGATCGCCGGCCGCAGCACGCGATCCTGCTCGTCGAGCGCGACGAGCCCGTGCATCTGCCCGGAGAGGCCGATCGCCGCGGGCTCGACGCCGAGCGCCGCAAGTGCCTCCTGGGCTGCGCGCCACCAGTCCTCGGGATCCTGCTCGGCCCAGCCCGGCTGCGGCGTCGAGAGCGGGTAGCCGCACTCGGCGCGCGCAACGACCTCGCCGGTACGAGAGACGGCGATCGCCTTGACGCCGGACGTGCCGACATCGAGGCCTACGAGTGGACGCATCAGGCGCCGAGGGCGGCGTACACGAGCTCGTACGCGGCAACCGCGTCCTTGCGGGACTGTGCCTCGCGGAGCGCGGGCTCGTCGATGCGGGCCGCGACCGAGTCGATGAAGCGCCACTGCAGCACGCTGCGCTTGACCGCGGCGACCTGGTCCTCGGTGTACGGGTAGAGGTCGAAGCCGAGCCGCTCGCCGTTCGAGCCGTAGCCGACGCGACGGAGCTCGAGCGCGAGCTCCAGCGTCTCCATGAACGCGGTCGCACCGACCATGTTGTCGTCGTCGAAGGTGCCCCAGCCGGAGTTCGCGTGCTGGTGGCCGAGCAGCCCCTCGGCGGCGAGCAGGGCCGCGTACTCGGGCAGGTGCTCGCCGTTCATGATCAGGTGCTGCCAGTCCATGTTCACCTTCACGTTCGTGATCCCGCGGGCGCGCAGCGTGTGGATCACGTGCAGCGTCATGCCGACGTTGCCCATGTGGATCTTCATCGCCGGCTCGGAGTTCTTGTGCTCGAGGAAGAGCAGCCGGCCGCGGTCGGCGAGCGCCTGGGCCGCGTCGGCGATCCCGTCGATCAACCGCGCCCAGACCTCGGCGTAGGGCACCTGGAACGGGTAGTTGTAACCCTCGCCGCCGGGCCAGATGATCATGTGCGCGCCCACGTCGGCGGCCAGCTCGGCCGCCTCCCGGTTCAGCCGCAGCGCATCCGCGCGCAGCGAGTCATCGAGCGAGGTGAGCGCACCCTTGCCGAAGCGCGGATCGAGGTGCAGCCCCGAGCAGACCGTGTAGATCCCGTGCCCGTCGAGAGCCGCGCGCACCTCGTCGAGGTTCTCGTGCGAGAGCTCCGCCGGGTAGTGGAACTCGAAGTCGTCCATCAGGTCGCCGAGGCCCTCCACCGCGCGGCGCACCTTCACGGCGGTCGGCTCACCGGCATGCTCCGGCTGGTAGCCGCCCGGAACGAACCGTGTGACCATCGGGCCGAGCGCCCAGATGCCGAGGCTCGTCTTCACAAACCCGAGCCTACTACCAGCGGCGCCTCGCCGGGAGGACGGTCTTGTCGCCCGAAACCGGACGGTTAGAATGAGGCCCGTGATCGAGTTCCACCTCGACCAGAGCTCGGGCGTCGCCACGTATCTGCAGATCGTGCAGCAAGTCAAGGAGGCGCTCCGGCTGGGCACGATCGACGTCGGCGACCAGCTCCCCACGGTGCGCGAGGTCGTCGCCGACCTCGCGATCAATCCGAACACGGTGGCGAAGGCCTATCGCGAGCTCGAGCACGGTGGGCTCGTCGTCGCGCGCAAGGGGCGCGGCACGTTCGTCGCCCACACGCTCGCGTCCGCGTCGGTGCAGCACCACGACGAGTTGCGCGCTC
>DATFMW010000353.1:0-5532 GCA_035266765.1 Gaiellaceae bacterium
GTCCCGTGCGCGCGTAACGAAGGTTGATCCGTTGCGCGAACGATCCGTTGAGATGTCGCATTCCCGGCGACAGGCGCTCCTGAGACGTCTCGAGCAGGAGGTGGTAGTGGTTCGGCATCAGGCAGTACGCATGACACCGCCAGCCGAAGCGGCGGATGGTCCGGTCGAGCAGTCGGAGCCAACCGACGTAGTCGAACTCGTCGAAGAAGACGCCCCCGCGGTTGTTGCCACGAGTGTAGGCGTGAACGAACGCGTGGTCGAACTGCGCGCGCGGCCGTGGGCCCATTGCGCCGAGGCTACGCGTGCGAGCGGCTCGAAACCAGATGGCTCCGAGGGCCATGTCCCGTGACCAGGTCAGTGGACATGGCTGGAAGGGACACGGGCGCCGGACGACGCGACGGAACTACGGGTCGCGCGGGACGAGCTCGACGACGAGCTCGCAGTCGAGCGCCTCGGCGATGCGGAGCAGCGTGTCGATCCGCGGCGGGCGGCCGCCGCGCTCGAGCCGCGCGATCGCCGACTGCGTCGTACCGCAACGCTCCGCGAGCTCGCGCTGCGAGAGGCCCCGGCGGACGCGCTCGTCGGCGACCTTGTCCGCGATCTGCGCGAAGAACCAGCCTCGGTCACCGGTGGCGAGCCGCTCGTGGAGACGTGCCAGCGTGCGCATCTGCTCAGGGCGTGGCCTCGCTGCCATCGGCCCCGAGGATAGCGGCGGTGCTATGAACGCGCGGTCCCGCGGTCGAGCGGCGCCACAGGATCGCCCACGCGCACCCGCCCGGGCACCGCGACCGCACCGTGCACGCCGAACGGGAGCGGTTCCGTCCGACCTTCGCGCCGGTAGCCCGCGAGTGCGCCGAGCGTGTCGAGATCCGAGACGCCGGTATCGGGATCGCGCGTCGTGACGACACAGCGACCGACGTCGCCGGCGACGGCCAGCACCGCCTCGCCGACACGCACCTGCGAGCCGATCCACTCGTCCTCTCCGTGCGCCGGCACGCCGTCGGCCTCGAACAGCATCCGGAACCGGCGGCCGTCCACCGGTGCCTCCGCCCCCGCCTCGTCCCGGAGCCGCTCCAGCGAGCCGCGCGACACGAGCGTCGCCGCGCCCCGATCGACCCCGCGGTCAACCGCACCCGACTCCGACCAGAGGAACGTCAGCGCCTCCCCGGCATAGCGTGAAAGCGCCTCCTGCCACGGCCCCGGCACGCTCCGCGACGCGTGCGGCTGCTTCCAGAGGGTCGCCTCGACCAGTGCACCCGGCTCGACGGCGCCCACGACCATCTCGCCGTCCGGGAAGGAAAGTGCGAGCCGCCGCGTTCCCTCGTCCCACTCGGCCCGCACGCGCATCAAGTCGCCGTGCGTCTTCCCGTTGACGAGCCTGCCCTCGGCGTCCTGCAGCCAGAAGCGCCGGTCGCCGACGACCCCGCCCGGGCCGAGCTCGACCTCGTCGGGATGGACGAGCGCGAGCCCCTTCACGGGCGCAAGCGAGATGCGGACGACCCGGGCCGCGGACATCTAGAAGTAGAACGCCGACCAGGCGCTCCACCAGTCGTCGCCCCGGACGACGAGCGTGCGCGGGCCGGTCACCTCGACGCCCTTGCGGTTCGCGTACTCCTGGAGCCGGTCGGGCGTCGCGAAGTCGATCTCGATCTCGCAGGGACGGCCGGGGTCGTACGGCGCCACCGTGGAGAGGTCGGCGAGCGCCGTGCGGGTCCCGGCCTCGATCAGCTCGCGCGCCCGCTGCGGCGTCTTGGAACGCGCACTGAAGCGGCCGAGCCCGACCTTCACCTCGACCGTCTCCAGGCCGGCGCCAAGCAGCTCGGTCGCCTCCGCGCACGTGGCGCGGTCGCCGGTGACGAGCAGCACCGGCACGCCGAAGTGCCCGCAAAGCGCCGCGTTGATCCCGGTCTCGCCGACGAGCGTCCCGTTGAAGCGGAGGTTCTGCCACGCCTCGCCCGAGACCGTGTGCGACAGGACGCCCGTCTCGGTACCGGCCATCGCGTGCATGCCGACGAAGAGCGCGGCGTCGCAGCCTTCCTCGAGGAACGCCGTGTACTCGGTCCACTCGCTCTGGACGACGTACTCGCAGTCCGGGTCGAGCCGCTCCGGGAGGAGCGAGTTGAACGTGTAGTCGCCGCCGGCGCCGTGGCAGTCCATGACGACGATCTCGGTCGCGCCGGCCGCCTTTGCGCCGCGGACGGCGGCGTTGATCTCCTCGGTGTAGAGGACGCGGCCCTCCTCGTAGAGCGCCTGGCCGCCCTCGGTCTGCGCCCACTTGACGATGCCGGCGACGCCTTCCATGTCGCTGATCACGTGGACGCGCATGCCGGGAGCTTAGATGGTCGATGCCGCGAGATCGCCCGTTTCGGGGCGTGGGCTGGCGTGTCTGGGGCGCAGCGGCGGGCGCTCGCCGCTGCTGGTGGCAGCGGCGAGCGATCGACGGGGCGAAGCGCAGGCCCCTCGGAGGCCGGCTCCGCCGGCCGCAGACGGGCCGAAGCGGCCCAGGCGTGCCAGACCGCGCAACCAGACACGCGAGATCGTGGCATCGACCATCTAGCTAGGCTCCCCGCCGTGGACACGGGCCTCGCAGGCAAGGGCGTGCTCGTCACCGGCGGCGCCGGCGGGATCGGCTCGGCCTGCGTCCGCGCGTTCGCGGCCGAGGGCGCGAACGTCGCGATCCACTACCGCACGAGCCGCGCGCAGGCGGAGGAGCTCGCCGCGGAGGTCGGCGCCGCAGCCACGATCGCAGCCGACCTGACCGACGAGGCGGAGACCGACAGTCTGTTCACGCAGGCGCGCGAGGCGCTCGGGCAGATCGACGTCTGCGCTGCGGTCGCAGGCGTGTGGCCGCGCGAGGACGAGCCCGTCTGGCAACTCCCGCTCGAGCGCTGGCGGGCGACCGTCGACGCGAACCTCACCGCGACGTTCCTCACCGCGCGCGGATTCCTCCGCGAGGTCGAGCGCACCGGGCACGGCAGCCTCGTCCTCGTCGGCTCCACCGCAGGCCGCTTCGGCGAGGCCGGGCACGCCGACTACGCGGCCGCGAAGTCCGCGCTCCAGGGCGGCCTGCTCCTGAGCCTGAAGAACGAGATCGTCCGGATCGCGCCGCGCGGACGTGTGAACGCGGTCGCGCCCGGCTGGACGGTCTCGCCGATGACCCGCGGCGCGCTCGACCAGGCCGTCGTCGACCGCATCACGAAGACGATGGCGCTGCGCAAGGTCGCGCTCGCCGACGACATCGCGCGCGCCGTCGTCGTGCTCGCCTCGGACGAGCTCTCGGGCCACGTCACCGGCGAGCTCGTGACGGTCGCCGGAGGCATGGAGGGCCGGACGCTCCACGAATAACGAAACGGCGCCTCGGGAGGCACCGCTTCGAGATTCCTCAGCCGCAGAGTGAGTGCCGTCAGTCCGCGCGAGGAGCTACGAGCCGTTATCGGCAGCGGCGGGCCCGGACTTGAGCCCTCCGTAGACTGGCCGCGATGAGCCGGCTCCTCGACCGCCTCGCCTCCGGCCCCCCGATCGTCGCCGACGGCGGCATGGGCGCACTTCTCGCGAGCGCGGTGCCCGGTCTACGCTGCCCGGAGGAGGCGAACCTCCGCGCCCCGGAAAGCGTCGTCGAGGTGCACCTCGGCTACATCCGCGCCGGCGCCGAGCTGATCGAGACGAACACGTTCGGCGCGAACCGGCCGAAGCTCGCACGCCACTTCCTCGAGGACGACTTCGAGCGCGTGAACGGCGCCGCCGTGAAGCTCGCCCGCGAGGCCCGCGAGGTCTCCGGGCGGGACGTCTTCATCGCGGGCTCGATCGGGCCGCTCGGCGACGTCGAGCTGCGCGGCGTCGACCCGGCCGCGCTCTTCGCCGAGCAGGCGCGCCTGCTCGAGGGCCGCGGCGTCGACCTGTTCATGGTCGAGACGTTCTTCGACCTGCGCGAGCTGGAGACGGCAATCGCCGCGGTGCGCTCCGTCTCGTCGCTGCCGGTCGTCGCGCTGATGAGCTTCGACGGCGACGGTGAGACGCTCGCCGGCGTGACGGCGGCGCACGCGGCGGAGCGGCTCCGGGCGCTCGACGTCGCCGCGTTCGGCGCGAACCACGGCGCCGGCCCGGCCGCGGCGCTGCGCGCGCTCGCCGAGATGGGGAGCGAGGGTGCGGTGCTGGCGGCGCTCCCGAACGTCGGCCTCGCGAGCATGTCGGGCCAGCGGATCGTCTTCCCGCACGCGACGCCCGAGTACTTCGGCGAGTTCGCCGCACAGGCGCGCGAGCTCGGCGCGGGGCTGATCGGCGGCTGCTGCGGGACGACCCCGGCGCAGGTGGCGGCAATCCGCGCCGCGATCGACGAGGGCCGGCGGCCGGCGGGCTCGATTCTCGTGCGCCAGCGAGCGCAGGCGCGGCCGGCGACGGCAGCCGAGGAGGAGACCCGGCTCGCGCAGATGCTGGGCGAGGGCGAGTTCGCCGTCTCGGTGCAGCTCGACCCGCCGCTCGGCGCGAACCCGGAGGCGCTGCTCGCGACCGCCCGCGCCGTCCGCGAGTCGGGCGTGGCGCAGTTCGTGGACGTGAACGACAACCCGCGGGCGCGCGCCCGGATGAGCGGGATCATGGCGTCGGTCGCGATCGAGCGGTTCACCGGCGTCGAGACGATCCCGCACCTGACCCCGCGCGACACGACGGTCTCAGGCCTCGAGTCGCTCCTGCTCGGCGCGCACGCCGAGGGCGTCCGCAACGTGCTCGCGGTCACGGGCGACCCGCCCGAGGCCGGCGACTACCCGGGCACGCACGCCGTGTACGAGGTGGACGCGATCGGTCTCGTCGAGCTCGTCTCGAAGCTCAACCGCGGTGAGGACTGGCACGGCCGCGCGATCGACGCTCCGACCTCGTTCTTCCCCGGCGTCGCCGTGAACCCGACCGCCGAGGACCTCGAGCTCGAGCTCGACCGGTTCCACCGCAAGGTCGCGGCCGGCGCGCGCTTCGCGATGACGCAGCTGCTCTTCGATCTCGAGCCGCTCGAAGCGTTCCGGGAGCGGCTCGGCGGCAGCTGGCCCGTGCCCGTCCTCGTCGGCGTGTGGCCGATCCGCAGCCACGAGCTGCTCGTGCGGATGCACAACGAGATGCCGGGCCTCGTCGTACCCGGGCACGTACTGGGGCGGTACCGCACGGCTGGCGCGGGTGCGCGCGAGGTCGGCGAGGCGCTCGGGCACGAGCTGATCGAGCAGTCGCGCCGGCTCGCTTCCGGCGTCTACGTCGTGGCGCCGTTCCGGCAGCCGCTCGGCGTCGTCGACTTCCTCGAGGGC
The DNA here is from genome assembly GCA_035266765.1 of Gaiellaceae bacterium. GTDB lineage: Bacteria > Actinomycetota > Thermoleophilia > Gaiellales > Gaiellaceae > Palsa-739. The sequence goes on from DATFMW010000353.1 coordinate 5,286, forward strand.
TAGCCGGCGCAGGAGCCGGTCGACACCGGCTTCGCAGCCGAGTCGAGCGCGCGCCGGACGAGCGAGGCGGGCACGCCGTAGCCGCTCGACGAGCCGATCCGCGCCGCGAAGATCGTCGACTCGACGGCGCCGGCGCGGTCGATCGCGGGACCGCCCGAGTTGCCGTGCCGGATCTTCCCGGCGACGGCGGTGATCGTCCGCGAGACCGGCCCGTGGCCGAGGGCATCCTGGGTGAGGACGTCCGAGG
>DATFMW010000354.1:0-2337 GCA_035266765.1 Gaiellaceae bacterium
CTGCGGGCGGACCATGACGAACCAGAGGAAGCCGAACGCGACGATGATGAGCAGGAATCCGATTCCGTTCACAGAGTCTCCAGGGTCGGGGTGCCGAGACGTGCGAGCGCGTCCTCCCGCCACTGCGAGAGCTCTCCGCGCTCGATCGCCTGTCGTGCCGAGGCGACGAGGTCGAGCAGGAAGCGAAGATTATGCAGGCTCAGCAGCCGGAGGCCGAGAATCTCCTGCTGATTGACGAGATGACGCAGGTACGCGCGGCTGAAGCGTGAGCACGCCGGGCAGTCGCAGCCTTCGTCGAGCGGACGCGGGTCGCGGGCGAAGCGGGCGTTGTGGAGGTTGAGCCGCCCTTCCCACGTCAGCGCACTGCCGGTGCGCGCCGTGCGGGTCGGCAGGACGCAGTCGAACATGTCGATCCCGCGTGCAATCACCTCGATCACGCCCTCCGGATCGCCGATGCCCATGAAGTAGCGCGGCTTGCCGGCGGGCAGGAGCGGCGCCGCCTCGGCGACCGCGTCGAACATCGGGGCGCGCTCCTCGCCGACCGAGAGACCGCCGAGCGCGTACCCGTCGAAGTCGAGCGGCACGAGCCCCTCGATCGACCGCCGCCGCAGCTCCGGGTCGAGGCCGCCCTGCGCGATCGCAAAGCGGAGCTGTCCGGGGGCGCGCGGCAGGTCGCGCTGGCGCTCCGCCCAGAGCGTCGTCCGCCGGACAGCCTCCTCGAGCTCCGAGCGCGGAACGCCCGCCGGCGGACAGATGTCGAGGCACATCGCGACGTCGGAGCCGAGGCTCGCCTGGATCTGCGCGGCGAGCTCGGGCGTGAGCCGCTCCGGGCTGCCGTCGTAGACCGAGCGGAACGTGACGCCGCCGTCGTCGACGTCGAGCAGCGTGTCGCGGAGCGAGAAGACCTGGAAGCCGCCCGAGTCGGTGAGGATCGGGCCGTCCCAGCCCATGAACCCGTGCAGGCCGCCGAGCTCGGCGATCGTCTCCTCGCCCGGCCGAAAATGGAGGTGGTAGGTGTTGCCGAGGATGATCTGCGCCCCGAGCGCGCGCAGCTCGTCCGGGTCGACGGCCTTGACCGTCGCCTTCGTGCCGACGGGCATGAACGCCGGCGTGCGCACCTCGCCGTGGGCGGTGCGGAGGATCCCCGCTCGGGACGCGCCGTCGGTCGCCGTGACGGTGAAGACGTCGGCCATCCGGCGAGCCTAGATGGTTGATGCCGCGGTCGCGTACCTCCGGACGATCTCGTGGCATCAGCCATCCGGACGCAAGTCCGACGCCGCCTTGCCGACTATCCGTATCGTGGTACGAACAACTCAGCCGAAAGGAGGGCCTGCAGTGGCGTCAGCCGGACTGCTTGCCCGCACTCCGTTCTTTTCCTTCGGCAGGCGCCCATACCGCGAGGAGCGACTCGCGGCCTACATCCGACGCGAGCACGCGCGCGGGAGACATCTGAACGAGATCCTCGACGACCCGTACGTCGCTCGCTGCGGCGGGACGAGCGTCGTCCACCGTGTGCTCAGCCAGTCCAACCTGCTCGATGCGCTCGAGCGGGACATCGCCGACTCGATCCGCGAGGCGGCTCCTCACAGGACGAGCATGGCGTCACCGAACGAGTAGAAGCGATAGCGCTCGTCGACCGCGAGCCGGTAGAGCCGCCGCGTCTCCTCGACGCCCGCGAACGCCATCACGAGCGCGAGCAGCGTCGAGCGTGGCAGGTGGAAGTTCGTCAGGAGCGCGTCGACCCGGCGGAACGCGAATCCAGGCGTGATGAAGAGCTCGGTGCGTCCGGCGAGGGGCGCGCCGGCGGCGACCGTCTCGAGCACGCGCACGGTCGTCGTACCGACGGCGAGAACCCGCACGGCGGCCCGGATCCGCTCCCACGCGGCCGCGGCCACCTCGTAGCGCTCGCCGTGGATCCGGTGCTCTTCGAGTCGCGCCTCGGAGACGGGACGGAAGGTGTCCAGGCCGACGTGGAGCGTCACACGCTCGACGTCGAGCCGGGCGAGAAGCTCGGGCGTGAAGTGGAGGCCGGCCGTCGGTGCGGCGGCCGATCCGGCGGCCCGCGCGTACACGGTCTGGTAGCGCTCGGGGTCGTCGAGCGGCTCGGTGATGTAGGGCGGCAGCGGGGTCTCGCCGGCGGGCTCGCCATCGAGGCGAAGACGCCAGCGACCCTCGCCGAGATGCTCGATCAGCTCGACCGGCCCGTAGCGGTGCCCCGGCCTGAGGCGGCGCGTCGGCCGGGCGAGCCCCTCCCAGAGGTTGCCGCCGAGGCGCTCGAGCAGGAGCACCTCGCCGCGCGGCGATGCGATCGGGATCCGGGCCGGGACGACACGCGTC
>DATFMW010000355.1:0-5096 GCA_035266765.1 Gaiellaceae bacterium
CGGCCTGCTCCTCACCTGACCGTTGGACCTCTGCCTGGCTCAGGTGTCGCGGCCGAGTTCAAGATCGACGTGCAGCGTGTCGTCGCCGCCGTCGCAAAGCTCGAGGATCGCGTCGTCGCTCATGGGGATAGCTTTCTGGTCGCCGATCGTGCGCGCCTCGAGCGTGAAGCCGAGCGAGCGGTAGTAGTGGAGCGCCTCGCGTGGGTCCTCGCCGAAACGACGGATTCCGTACGGCCAGAACTCGACCGTTAGGCGCACGTTCGGGGAAAAGCCGAGCAGACCGGCCATGCCGGCCACGGCGGCTCGTTCCCCACCCTGAACGTCGATCTTCACGACATCGACGGGCGGCCGGACGACGAGGGAGTCGTCCAGCCGAACGGTGCGCACGGGCATCGAGCTGCGGCCGCCGTCGTCGGCAAGTCGGTGGTCGCCGGTGTTTGTCGGGTGGAGATAGAGATGCGCGAAGCCGGCGGCGTCGGTGACAGCCCAGGGGAAGCACACGACGTTGCCGAGGCCGTTTCGCCACACGTTTGCGAGCAGCAGCTCGTAGTTGCGGGGCTCAGGCTCGAACGCGAGCACGAGTCCGGTTGGTCCGGTGAGCCGGGCGGCGTGGCAGGTGTGGTAGCCGACGTGGGCACCGACGTCGAGGACGGTCATACCCGCCTTCACGTGGCGGCCGAGGAATGCGGTGCCGCCGGGGTCCCAGGCGCCGATCGACTCGATCGCGGGCCGAATGACGTCGTCGTGGGCGTCGAGTGCGATCGTGCCGAAGGCGAAGTCGAAGGAGACCGTGCCGGAGACGTCAGGCGGGGAACCGCTCTGCTGAGCGGCCGCCTGCGCGAGCAGCCCGAGCCTCACCGAGCGTCGCGCGAGCTGAAGGCGGAGGCGATCGAGCATCTGACAAGAAGCTACGGGACGGGAGCCTGTTGCGCGCGGAGTTTGCATTCCCTACACGCCAGAGGCGACGCTTGCGGCCCCCGAGCCGGGCGTCACGGGATCGCTTGGTCGCACTGCAGCGGTCTGGATCACGAGCGTGAAGCTGAGAGATTCGAGCCCGATCATGAAGAGCACGAGCTTCGTCGTCGCCATGTCGAGCGATGCGGCCAAGGTCGTTGCGCGTTTGTGGTTCAGTCGAGACGAAAGCGAGCCGCCTGTGGGGGCTCGCTCGGGATGGGCGATCCTGGATTCGAACCAGGGACCTCCGCCTTATCAGAGCGGCGCTCTAACCAACTGAGCTAATCGCCCGCGGTCGGGGATTGTAGCGACCTGCCACGGAGCCGGGAACGGCGCCGCCGTGGATGGACGGGCGAGGGTTTCGGGCCGGGCGACCTGAGCTATATTCGGCGTGAGGTCGAGCAAACGCGAATGGTCGAGATGCTCATCTACGGGGTCAGCTTCGATCTGGTCGGCAAGCAGCCGATCGTGCTCCTGAAGACGGCCGACGGGAACAAATTCCTGCCGATCTGGATCGGCCATCCCGAGGCTGCCGCGATCCTGATGAAGCTCCAGAGCCAGATGCCGCCGCGACCGATGACCCACGATCTGCTCAGCGACGTGCTCGAGCAGCTCGGCGCCCAGGTCGTCCGGATCACGGTCACGGAGCTGCGCGAGAACACGTTCTACGCGCAGATCACCGTCGCCCAGGACGGCGGCGAGATCGAGATCGACTCGCGGCCCTCCGACGCGATCGCGCTCGCCATCCGCGCCGAGGCGCCGATCTTCGCCTCGGACGCCGTGATCGAGGAGTCGGCGATCGAGTTCGAGGGCGAAGAGGTGGACGAGGAGCAGCTCGAGGCTGAGGTCTCCAAGTTCCGCAACTTCCTCGACGAGGTCACGCCCGACCAGTTCGCCGTCGAGGACGGCGACGAGGAATAGCCTCTAGCTTCCGAGCACGGCGACCGCGAGCGCGATCCCGTTGAACAGGCCGTGGACGAGCATGCCCGGCAGGACGCTCGTGGTCCGGTCGCGCAGGTACGCGAGGGCCGCGCCGAACGGCACGAGGACGAGGAGCGCCTCTACGAGCCCGTGCGCGAGCCCGAACGCGACACCGATGAGGAGGATCGACGGCCAGCGCCCGGTGAAGCGCAGCAGCGACTGGCCGACGCCGCGGAACGTCAGCTCCTCGACGACCGGAGCGACGACGGCGAAGAGGACGAGGTTCGCCGCGAACGCGCCCGCGTGGGCCGGCTCCCAGTGCGTCGGCGTCAGCCCTTGCTCGGATCCGGGGCTCTGCGGCAGCGGCAGGGTCGAGACGACCGCCTCCCAGATGTAGATCGCGACGACGACTCCGAGTGCGAGCCCGAGCGCACGACCCCAGGCGGGCGGACGGCGCAGCGCGAAGAGGTCGGCACGGTCGAGCGCGATCACCATCACGATCCCGAACCAGACCGCGTAGAGGACGATCCCGCCGACGAACGTCGAGTAGCTGTAGACGGTGTCCCGGGTGCTGCCGGAGCCGGAGCCCGTCGCGCCGAAGCGGGCCGCGTAGTTCAGCGCCGCGATCACGGCGACGAGGCCCGTCCAGACGGCGAGGCGGGTCCGGTTCACGCGAGGATCCTCGCGACCGCGTCGGCGAGCGGTGCCGGCTCGAACCGGAGGCCCACGGCACCGGCGCCCTCGGCGTCGGCGTCCGAGTCGCCAACGTGAACCGTTCGGTCCGCCGGGACGCGGAGCCGTGCGAGCGCGAGCTCGAACACGGGCGGCTCGGGCTTCGGCGCGCCCGCCTCGGCGGAGGTGACGACGGTGTCGACGAGCCGGTCGAGACCGAGCGTCGCGAGGTGCTCGTGCAGGCCGATGTCCCAGTTGGAGACGACGGCGAGCCGCAGGCCCGCGGCGGCGAGCGACCGGCATGCGTCCGCCGCGCCGGGCAGCACCGTGAACGAGAGCGCGCCGACGAAGTCCGGTGCGAACGCGGCCGGGTCGACGTCGGCGCCGGCCGCCTCGAGGAAGACGGCGGTGCAGTTGCGGCGGAGCAGCGCGAGCGTCGCCACGTCGCGGCCCTCGTGCGAGCGCTCGACGTAGTAGGCGACCTCGGCGGCGAAGCCGCGCCGGACGTCCTCGTCGGAGCACGCGATGCCGCGCGCGTCGAGCGCCGCGCGCAACGGCGGCACCGGGTTGCGTAGCGTGACGAGCGTCCCGTACGCGTCGATCGTGACGGCCTCGACGACCACCGGCGCCGATCATAGGGTTCAGCGGATGCGTCACTTCACCCCCGAGGAGGCGAACGCGGTGCTCGACGAGGTGCGCCCGCTCGTCGAGGAGCTCGTGGCCGCCCGCCGCGCGCACAGGGAGGCGCTCTCCCGGCAGGAGGCCCTCGGGGTTCGGGTCCGCGGCAACGGCGGCGGCATGCCGCCGGCGACGCTCGCCGAGGCGGCGGCTGCGGTCGAGCACGAGAGGCGCCGCCTCGCCCGGCTCGTCGAGGAGATCGCCGCCCACGGCGCCCAGGTGAAGGACGTCGACGAGGGGCTGATCGACTTCCCGGCTCTCCGCAACGGCGAGACCGTTCTCCTCTGCTGGAAGCTCGGCGAGGACGAGATCCGCTACTGGCATCGCATCGAGGACGGCTTCTCCGGCCGGCGCGAGCTGCCGCTCGACTGAGGAATAGGCTCGCGTACCTCGAACGAGAGCGGCGGGATGTCGTTCTGGCACCGGGTGATCGCCGCCGCGGGTTTCGTCTCCGCGCTTCTCGTCGTGCCGCAGGTACGCGCGGTCTCCTCGGCGCTCCCCGGGCTCGTCGCCCCGGACGAGAAGTCGGCCTCGGATACCATCCGCAACGCCTCGATCCGCAGTCGGGAGACGTCCGCAGAGACCACCGTGCAGGTTCCGCTTGCAGCAGATCTCGGCGCCGCGGTCGACGGGCTCCGCGACGAGATCGCCGCCGAGCGCGACGCCCGGGTCGCCGCCACCGCCCTCGACGGCGCCGTCACCGCGACGGTACGCGCCGCGGAGTCGCACGGCGCCGCTCTGCAGTCGGAGAGCGAGCTGCGGATCCGTCCGCACCGACGGCTTCGCGCACCGGGCATCGGGGAATGACGCCGCCGCCGAAGGGCCGCCGTCCCGCCGGGTCGCGCCCGGCTGGAAGCCCACGCCGCCGCCGCCGTGCCCGCGCGCGCCGCCGCGGCGGGCGCCGGATCGCGCTCTTCGGGATCGCGGCCGGCGTGCTCGTGCTCCTCACCGTCGTCGGGGTGGGCGGCACCGTCGCGTTCGGCTCCAGCTGCCACCTGAACGCGCTCCGCCCGGTCGCCGTCGGCGAGAACTCGTTCGTCTACGCGTGGGACGGCACGCTCCTGGGCGCGATCCCGGCCGAGAAGAACCGGACGCCGGTCACGGCGGCTCAGATCAGCCCCTGGATGGGCAAGGCGACCGTCGCGATCGAGGACCGCCGCTTCTGGAGCCACGGCGGCATCGACCCGGTCGGGATCGTGCGCGCCGCCCTCGCGGACGTCAAGGCTGGAAAGATCGTCGAGGGCGGCTCGACGATCACCCAGGAGCTCGTGAAGAACCTCTACCTCTCGCGCGAGCAGACCCTGAAGCGCAAGCTGACCGAGGCCTGCCTCGCGATCAAGCTCGCGCGCGTCTGGTCGAAGCGGCGGATCCTCACGACGTACATGAACCAGGTCTACTACGGCAATCACGCCTACGGGATCGAGGCCGCCGCCGAGACGTACTTCTCCGTCCCGGCGAAGCAGCTCGGCCTCGAGCAGGCCGCCCTCCTTGCGGGCCTGCCCCAGGCGCCGTCCACCTACGACCCGTTCCAGCGTCCGGCCGACGCGCTCGCCCGCCGCAACGACGTGTTGCGCGCGATGCGGGACAACGGCGACATCAGCACCGTGCGCTACCGGGCCGCTGTCGCCGACCACAGCCTCCACCTGAAACTGGGGACCGCATACACCCACATCCGCGAGCCGTACTTCTTCGGCTACGTCGAGGATCTCCTCCAGCAGGAGTACGGGACGAACACCGTCCGTTCGGGCGGGCTCAAGGTCTACACGACGATCATCCCGCGGCTCCAGCGGGCCGCCCGCAGGTCGATCACGGACGTCCTCGGCCGGCCGACCGACCCCGCGGCCGCGCTCATCTCGATCGACCCGCGGACG
>DATFMW010000356.1:0-2396 GCA_035266765.1 Gaiellaceae bacterium
GAAGGGGAGTATCCCTCGCTGGCGTTCCGCCAACACGGCCTCGGCCCGGGGCGCCCGGCCCTCAGGGGTGGAGAGACCTTCGCGAGCGTCGGCACCGGAGGTCCCGTGAGCGAAGGTCGCGAGCGTCCGTCTCTCCTCGAAGCGTTGCGGCTGCGCTCGGCGCAGCTGATCGCGGTCGGCGCGCTCGCCGGCGTCGGCGTCGGGCTCGTCCTCTGGACGGCAGACCGGCACCGCGCGGCCGACTGGCTGTGGGCGGCGGCCACCGCACTGCTGCTGGGGCCGCTGACGCTGTCGGTCGTGCGGTCGCTGCTTCGCCGCGACGTCGGCGTCGACGCGATCGCGCTCGTGTCGATGGCGGGTGCGCTCGCGCTCGGCGAGTACCTGGCCGGCGCCGTCGTCGCGCTGATGCTGGCCGGCGGAAACGCGCTCGAGGAGGCGGCGAACCGTCGGGCGCGCCGTGACCTGACGGCGCTCGTGGAGCGCGCGCCGCGGAGGGCGCTGCTGCGCCGCGGCGAGAAGCTCGTCGAGGTGCCGATCGACGAGGTCGCGGTCGGCGACCGGGTGCTCGTCCGCGCAGGCGAGGTCGTGCCGGTGGACGGGATGGTCGAGAGCGCCGAGGCGATCGTCGACGAGTCCGCGCTCACCGGTGAGCCGCTGCCGGTGACGGTGCACCGCGGCAGCTTCGTCCGCAGCGGAACCGCCAACGCCGGCGCGGCGTTCGAGGCGAGCACACTCCGGCCGGCCGCCGAGAGCGCCTACGCGGCACTCGTCCGGCTCGTCGAGCAGGCAGAGCAGGAGCGCGCACCGTTCGTGCGTATCGCCGACCGGTATGCGGCGATCTTCCTGCCGGTGACGGCCGTCGTCGCCGGCATCGCCTGGGGGGTCTCCGGCGACGCGGTCCGGGCGCTCGCGGTCTTCGTCGTCGCGACCCCGTGCCCGCTGATCCTCGCCGCCCCGATCGCGCTCATGTCGGGTCTCTCGCGCTGCGCGCACGCCGGCGTCGTGGTGAAGGGTGCGGGCACGATCGAGCAGCTCGGCGAAGCGCGGTCGGTGCTGCTCGACAAGACGGGCACCGTGACGCTCGGCCGGCCGGAGCTCGAGCGGGTGCTGCCCCTGGACGGCGCAACCGCCGAGGAGACGCTGCGGCTCGCGGCGAGCGTCGACCGGCTCTCCTCGCACCCGCTCGCGCACGCGCTCGTCGCCGGCGCCGAGGCGCAAGGGCTGCGATTGGAGCTGCCCCGCGACGTGACCGAGGCGTTCGGGCGCGGCGTGGCGGGAGAGGTCGCGGGACACCGCGTTCTCGTCGGCAGCCGGACCTGGCTCGCCGAGCACGGCGTCGCCACCGCTGTCCCCGAGCAGCTCGACGGCGCCGCAAAGGTGCTCGTCGCGGTCGACGGCACCGCGGCGGGAGTCGTCCTGATCGGCGACCGCCTGCGCGATGACGCGGATCGTCTCGTGCCGCGCCTCCGCGAGGCCGGGATCCGCCACGTCGCGCTCGTCACCGGCGACAAGACAGCCGTCGCCGAGGCCGTCGGAGACGCACTCGGCGTCGACCGCGTCTACGCCGAGCAGACGCCGGAGGAGAAGCTCGGGGTCGTTCGCGCGCTCCAGGCCCGCCCGGAGCTGCACGCGATCGTGATGGTCGGCGACGGGATCAACGACGCCCCCGCGCTCGCAATCGCGGATGTCGGCGTCGCGATGGGCTCGGCGGGCGCAACCGTCTCGTCGGAGACCGCCGACGCCGTCGTCCTCGTCGACAGGGTCGACCGCGTCGCCGACGCGATCCGGATCAGCCGGCGCGCGCTCCACATCGCCCGCCAGAGCGTCCTGCTCGGCATCGGCGCCTCGCTCGTCGCAATGGGATTCGCCGCTGCCGGCTACCTGGCGCCGGTCGCCGGCGCGCTGCTTCAGGAAGTGATCGACGTCGGCGTGATCCTGAACGCGTTGCGGGCCCTCACCGACTGACGGGAGGGACGGGCGATGGACGCCTCCAGGAAGCCACACTCCATCCGGGCGCCGCAGCGCGACTCGACCTTCGGCCGCGTCCTCGTCGGCATCGACGGCACCGAACCCGGGTTCGAGGCCTGCCGGCAGGCAGCCGTGCTCGCAGCGCCGGACGCGGCGATCGAAGCCGTCGCGGTCGTCCACCTCGCGGAGGCCGTGGCGGTCGGTTTCGACGCTCCCCGCGTCGCGGAGCGGCTCGAGCGCGAGGCCGACGCGGCACTGACGCGGGCGGGGGAGATCCTCGGCCGGGACGTCGCGCGGCGCTCCCTCAACGGCTTCGTCGTCGCCGCGCTGCTCCGGGAGATCGAGCGCTTCGGCGCGACGGCGATCGTGCTCGGCTCGCACGGCCATCGCCGTGTCACCGAGATCCTGATCGGCGGTGTCGCCGGCGG
>DATFMW010000357.1:0-6555 GCA_035266765.1 Gaiellaceae bacterium
ATCGGCATCCGCGACCGGACGCAGATCCGGATCTTCGACGAGGGGGTCGAGCCGCCGATGGACCTCACCGGCGCCTTCCTGCTCCACACCGCGCCCGGCGTCCGCAAGCTCGGCGAGGACGCCGAGGGCCGCGGCCGCTACGAGAAGGTCTGCATCGGCACCACCACCTCGGCCCGGATGGTGCGCTTCACCGAGCCGCTCGGCTCCCGGTACGGCGTCCGCGCGATCTGCGGCAAGGGCGGCTTCCCCGACGAGGCGATCGAGCCGATGCGCAAGCTCGGCATGGTCTACTTCGCGATCGTCGGCGGCGCGGCCGCGCTCGAGACGACGCAGATCGAGGAGATCGAGGAGGTGCTCTGGGAGGAGCTGATGCCCGAGTGCCTGTGGAAGTTCCGGGTCCGCGACTTCGGCCCGCTCACCGTCGGCATCGACGCACACGGCAACTCCCTCTACCACGACGTCCAGACCGCAGCGACGAAGAAGCTGGAGGAGCTCTATGCAAGGCTCTAACGACGGATTCCTGGATCTCCCCCCGCGGCCCGGCAAGCCGCGCACCGAGGGGCTCACGCACGTCATCGACAAGGGCCTCAACCTGCGCGACATCGAGGGGCTGTTCGACACCGCCGGCCAGTTCGTCGACATCGTCAAGCTCGGCTGGGGCACGAGCTACGTCACGAACAACCTCGAGAAGAAGATCGCCCTCTACCGCTCCTTCGACACACCCGTCGTCTGCGGCGGCACGCTCTTCGAGGCCGTCTACGCGCGGGAGCGCATCCCCGAGTTCAAGGCGTGGCTCACCGAGCACCGCTTCTCGCACGTCGAGATCTCCGACGGCACCCTCGACATCCCGCGCGAGCGAAAGGTCGAGCTGATCGCGGACTTCGCGCGCGACTTCACCGTCCTCTCCGAGGTCGGCTCGAAGGACGCCGAGGTCGTGTTCGCCCCGTACCAGTGGGTCGAGTGGATCAAGGAGGAGCTCGAAGCCGGCGCCTGGCGGGTGATCACGGAGGGCCGCGAGGGCGGCACCGCCGGCATCTACCGGCCGACCGGGGAGATGCGCACCGGCCTCGTCGACGAGATCGTCCACGAGATCGACCCGTCGCTCCTCATCTTCGAGGCGCCCACGAAGTCGAGCCAGGCGTGGTTCGTGAAGCAGTTCGGGCCGAACGTCAACCTCGGGAACATCCCACCCGACGAGGTGATCCCGCTCGAGACGCTTCGCCTGGGACTGCGCGGCGACACGCTCCGGGAGGTGCTGCTTCGTGGCGAGCCTGCTCCAGCTTCCTGACGTCGAGGCGATGACGGCCGAGGAGTCGCTCCTCTGGGCCTACGAGCAGTTCGGCGAGCGGCTCTGCCTCACGTGCTCGTGGCAGAAGCAGTCGTCGGTGCTCGTCCACATGGTCTCCGAGCTCGGGCTCGACGTGCCGGTGATCGAGCTCGACACCGGGCTCTTCTTCCGCGAGACGTACGAGACGCGCGAGCGGCTCGTGGCCCGCTACGGGCTCGACCTGATCCGCCCCGAGGTGATGTCGGTCGCCGAGCAGCACCGCGCGGAGGGGCCGAACCTCTGGGAGCGCCACCCCGACCGCTGCTGCCACATCCGCAAGGTCGAGCCGCTCGAGCGGGCGCTCGCCGACTACGGGGCGTGGATCTCGGGCATCCGGCGCGAGCAGAGCCTCACGCGCAAGGACGCCCAGCGCGTCGAGTGGAGCGACCGCTACGAGGTCTGGAAGGTGCTGCCCCTCGTCGACTGGGACTCGAAGCGCGTCGACGCGTACATCCGCGTGAACGAGATCCCCTACAACCCGCTGCACGACGCGGGCTACCCGTCGATCGGCTGCATGCCCTGCACCCGCCCCGTGAGCCGCGAGGAGGACGAGCGCGCCGGACGCTGGGCCGATTCGGACAAGATCGAGTGCGGAATCCACGCCGATCCGACGCTCGCGCGCCGGATCGGCTAAGAAGAAGGGTCATGGCCGGCGGGCACGCCTCCTCTAGCCGTTCCGCGGCGCGGAACGGCTCTGGTTTCACCCTGTGGTTCACGGGCCTCTCCGGCGCGGGCAAGACGACGATCGCGGAGCTCGTCGCGCCCGAGCTGGAGCGGCGAGGGCACCTCGTCGAATGGCTCGACGGAGACGTCGTGCGAACGCATCTCACGAAGGGGCTGGGCTTCTCGAAGGAGGACCGGGATACGAACATCGAGCGCATCGGCTGGGTCGCGTCACGGCTCACACGGCACGGTGCCGCGGTGATCGTGTCCGCGATCTCGCCCTACGAGGCGACGAGGCGGGAGGCGCGCAGGCTCGTCGAAGAGCAGGGCGCGTTCGTCGAGGTGCACGTCGCGACACCGGTCGAGGAGTGCGAGCGGCGGGACGTCAAGGGTCTGTACGCGAAGGCGCGGTCGGGCGAGATCCCGGAGTTCACCGGTGTCTCCGACCCGTACGAGGAGCCGGCGAGCCCGGAGCTGCGGATCGACACGACGGTCCACGAGCCGGAGGAGTCGGCCCGGATGGTGCTCGGCAAGCTCGAGGAGCTCGACCTGCTGGAGGTGCCGGTGTGACCGAGCGGATCCGGCTCACGCACCTGCAACGGCTCGAGGCGGAGGCGATCGACATCATGCGCGAGGTCGTCGCCGAGACCGAGAACCCGGTCATGCTCTACTCGATCGGCAAGGACAGCTCGACGATGCTGCACCTCGCCCGGAAGGCCTTCCATCCGGCGCCGCCGCCGTTCCCGTTCCTCCACGTCGACACGACCTGGAAGTTCCAGGAGATGTACGCGTTCCGCGAGCGGATGGCGAAAGAGCACGGGTTCGAGCTGCTCGTGCACGTGAACGAGGACGGCGTGCGCCGCGGCATCGACCCGTTCACGAGCGGCTCGGCCGTGCACACCGACGTGATGAAGACCGAGGCGCTGAAGCAGGCGCTCGACAAGTACGGCTTCGACGCGGCGTTCGGCGGCGCGCGGCGCGACGAGGAGAAGTCGCGCGCGAAGGAGCGGATCTTCTCGTTCCGCTCGGAGCAGCACCGCTGGGACCCGAAGAACCAGCGCCCGGAGCTGTGGCGGCTCTACAACGCGCGCCACCGGCGCGGCGAGTCGATGCGCGTCTTCCCGCTCTCGAACTGGACCGAGCTCGACGTGTGGCTCTACATCTACCTCGAGCAGATCCCGATCGTGCCGCTCTACTTCGCGGCCGAGCGGCCCGTGGTCGACCGCGACGGGACGCTGATCATGGTCGACGACGACCGGATGCCGCTCAGGCCGGGCGAGGTGCCGGAACGAAAGAAGGTTCGCTTCCGCACGCTCGGCTGCTACCCGCTCTCGGGCGCGATCGAGAGCGAGGCCGCGACGCTGCCGGAGATCATCCAGGAGATGCTGCTCGCCCGTACCTCGGAGCGGCAGGGCCGCGTGATCGACTACGACGGCGCCGCCTCGATGGAGAAGAAGAAGGTCGAGGGATATTTCTAGGCGATGAGCCACGCGTCCGACCTGATCAGCGACGACATCCTCGCCTACCTCGAGGCGCACGAGCACAAGAGCATGCTGCCCACGTGGGTGAACCCATGGTTCCCCCACGAGCCCCCTCCTTCTTCGCGCTCGTGGCGAAGCGCGCCGGCGCTCCGGCGAGAGCGCGGTCTCGCCTCCGCGGGCGTGAGGCCGATCCTCCATGAGACGGTGAAGGGCGGCAGGCGATGAGCCACGCGTCCGACCTGATCAGCGACGACATCCTCGCCTACCTCGAGGCGCACGAGCACAAGAGCATGCTGCGCTTCATCACGTGCGGCTCGGTCGACGACGGCAAGAGCACGCTGATCGGCCGGCTCCTCTACGAGTCGCAGCTCCTGTTCGAGGACCAGCTCGCCGCGCTCGAGGCCGACTCGAAGCGCGACGGCACGCAGGGCGACGAGCTCGACCTCGCGCTCCTGCTCGACGGGCTCGCCGCCGAGCGGGAGCAGGGGATCACGATCGACGTCGCCTACCGCTACTTCTCCACCGACAAGCGCAAGTACATCGTCGCCGACACGCCCGGCCACGAGCAGTACACGCGCAACATGGTCACCGGCGCCTCGACCGCCGACTGCGCCGTGATCCTCCTCGACGCGCGCAAGGGCGTCCTGACGCAGACGCGGCGCCACAGCTACCTCGTCTGGCTGCTCGGCATCCGCCACGTCGCCGTCGCGCTGAACAAGATGGACCTCGTCGACTTCTCGGAGGAGCGCTTCCGCGAGATCGAGCGCTCCTACCGCGAGTTCGCGGCGCAGCTCGGCCTCGAGGAGGTCACCGTGATCCCGCTCTCGGCGCTGCGCGGCGACAACGTCATCGCGGCCTCCGAGGCGATGCCGTGGTACGACGGGCCGACCCTGATGGGCTACCTCGAGGCCGTCGAGGTCGACCAGGAGCGGATGCAGGACGCGCCGTTCAGGCTGCCCGTGCAGTGGGTGAACCGGCCGAACCCGGACTTCCGCGGCTTCGCGGGCACGATCGCGGGCGGCTCCGTCGCGCCCGGCGACCCCGTCGTCGTGCTCCCGGGCGGCCGCGAGACCTCGGTCGCGCGCGTCGTCGCCTTCGACGGCGACCTCGAGCGCGCGGTCGCCGGCCAGGCGGTGACGCTCACGCTCGCCGACGAGATCGACATCAGCCGCGGCGACGTCGTCGCGGCCGTGGCCGAGCCGCCGCAGGTCGGCGACCAGTTCGAGGCGACGGTCGTCTGGATGGCCGAGGAGCCGCTCCTGCGCGGCCGCACGTACCTGATGCGCGTCGGCACGAGGACCGTCGCGGCCACCGTGGCCCCGCTGAAGTACAAGCTCGACGTCGACACGCTCGACCAGATCGCCGCGAACGAGCTCGAGCTGAACGAGATCGGCGTCGTCAACCTCGAGCTGAGCCAGCCGATCGCGTTCGACCCGTACGCCGAGAACCGCGACACCGGCGGCTTCATCCTCGTCGACCGGATCACGAACCACACCGTCGGCGCCGGGCTCCTGCGGTTCGCACTCCGCCGGTCGGACAACGTGCAGTGGCAGGCGGTCGAGGTCGACCGCACCGCCCGGTCGGCGGCGCTGCACCAGCGGCCGTTCGTCGTCTGGCTGACCGGGCTCCCCGGCGCCGGCAAGTCGTCGGTCGCGAACCTCGTCGAGCGGCGGCTGCACGCGCTCGGCCGGCACACGGTCCTGCTCGACGGCGACAATCTCCGCCGCGGCCTCAGCAAGGACCTCGGCTTCACCGACGCCGACCGGGCCGAGAACATCCGCCGGGCGGGCGAGGTCGCGAAGCTCTTCACGGACGCCGGCCTGATCGTGATCGCGGCGTTCGTCTCCCCGTTCCGCGCCGACCGCGAGACGGCGCGCGCGCTCTTCGAGGAGGGCGAGTTCCTCGAGGTGTTCGCGGACGTGCCCGCCGAGCTCGCGGCCGAGCGTGACACGAAGGGGCTGTACGCGAAGGCGCGCGGCGGTGAGCTGCAGAACCTGACCGGTCTCGGCTCCGTCTACGAGCCGCCGGAGACGCCGGAACTGCGGCTGGACATGGCCGAGCTGGGCGTCGAGGAGGCCGCCGAGCGCGTCGTGGAGGCGCTGCGTGAACGCTCCCTGCTCTCCCCGTAGCGCTCTCCGCAGGAGAGTGCCGTGACCTGGCAGCTCGCGATCGCCGGGCTCGTCATCGGTGCGCTCGTCGGGATGACGGGCATGGGTGGCGGCTCCCTGATGACGCCCGCGCTCGTCTTCATCTTCGGCTTCAACCCGGTGACCGCGATCGGCACGGACGTGCTCCACGGGGCGATCTTCAAGACCGTCGGCGGGCTGCGGCACCACCGGCTCGGCACGACGCAGGCTCAACTCTCCGGCTGGATGCTCGTCGGCAGCGCCCCCGCGTCGCTCCTCGGCGTCGTCACGTCGACGTGGCTGAAGCACCACTACGGGGACGGCATCACCACGACCGAGGGGACGGTGCTCGGCGCGGCGCTCCTGCTCGGCGCCGCCGGCATGCTCCTGAAGAGCGTGCTGCGCGTCCGCGACGTCGGCGACGCGCCGTTCGTGCTGCGGAGGCGCGATCGTGTCGCCGCGGTCGCGATCGGCGTTCTCGGCGGCTACATCGTCGGTCTGACCTCCGTCGGCAGCGGCGTCTTCTTCGGGCTGACGCTGCTCGTCGTCTTCCCGCTGCGCGCGCACAAGGTCGTCGGCACCGACATCCTCCACGCCGCCGGCCTGCTGTGGGTCGCCGGAATCGGGCACCTCGTCGCCGGCAACGTGAACGTGCACGCGCTCGGCTGGCTGCTGATCGGGTCGATCCCGGGCGTGCTCGCCGGCAGCCAGCTCACCGTCCGGGTCGGCGACCGTTCGCTGCGGCTCCTGCTCTCGGTCGTGCTGTTCGCCTCCGGCGCGAAGCTCGTCGCACCGGACGGCGCCGCCTGGATCGTCGCCGCGGTCCTGTTCGCGGCCGTCTCGGTGGGAGCCGGGGTGGCCGTGAAGGCGCGCGCCCCGTCGCAGATCTTCTCTTCCTCGCCGGCCGAGTAGACCACTGACGTGGACAACAGGGGGGGCGATTCATCGTGTCGGTGAG
>DATFMW010000358.1:0-3106 GCA_035266765.1 Gaiellaceae bacterium
GTGGTATGGCGCGGGGGCGTTGTGGAAGAGCATGATCATCCCGACGGCGAGGCTCACGAGCCCCGACAGCGTCAGCGCTCCGTGGGTGACGACGTGCGCGTCGATCACCATCAACACCACCCCGAGCAGGATCAGCGCGAGCCCGGCCCACGAGATCGGCAGCACCGAGAAGCCGAAGAGCGCCAACACGAGCGAGACGCCGCCGAGCGCGCCCGGCAGCACGATGCCCGGGTGGAAGATCTCGAAGCCGATGCCGGCGATGCCGGCGAGGAAGAGCAGGCTGATGATGTTCGGGTCGATGAGCGTGTTCAGGAGCCGCGTGAAGAAGCCGGGCGAGACCGTGTCGATCCGGGCGCCGGCGAGATGGAGCGTGTACGGGCGCTGCTCGTCCTTCGTCTTGTAGCCGTCGAGCTGGCGGAGGAGCGCCGGCAGGCTCGGCGCGATCATGTCGATCACGTTCAGCTTCAGCGCCTGACTCGCCGTGAGGTTCGACGCGACGCGCACCGCCTTCCCCGGCCAGGTCGTGTTGCGGTGGTGAGCCTGCGCGAGCGCGGTCAGCGAGGCGGCGGCGTCGTTCACGACCTTGCGCCGTAGGTCGGAGCCGAGGTTCTGCCCGCTCGAGTCGATCGGCGTCGAGGAGCCGATGTTCGTCGTCGGCGCCATCGCGAGCACGTCGGCGGCCTGCGCGATCCAGACGCCGGCGGATGCGGCCCGGGCGCCGTCGGGGGAGACGTAGACGATCACCGGCAGCTTCGCGTTCAGCTCCGCCGTGTAGATCGTCTTCATCGAGGTCGAGAGGCCGCCCGGGGTGTCGAGCAGGATCACGGCTGCGTCGTAGTGGCCGTTCGCCGCGTCCTGCAGCTTGCTCGTCAGGTAGTCCTGCGTGACCGGGTTCACCTCGAGGTTGGGCCCGAAGTGGATCGCGAGCACGCGTGGCCCCGACGCGGCGGCACTGCCGTCGGCCGTCGCGAATCCGAGCGCCGCCGCCGCGAGGGCAAGAGCGACGAGCACGGCGCGCACGAGGCGTCCGTTCACGACTCAAGGATTGCATTTCGTCCGCGGCAGGGAGGGTCTTGTGCCCTTGCCGCCGAAAGGGCCCCTTGCGACCCGCGGCTCGGTCGCGCAGCCATGAAGGGATTTCTCGTCGCACTCGCCCTGCTTCTCGTCGCGCCGGCGGCCGCCCACGCGGGCGTCAGCATGACCGCGCGCGAGGTCACGCTCCACGGCGGCCGGGTGCTCGCCGCCTCGCCTCCGTCTCGGTTCGACCTGCTCGGCCTGCACTGGCGCGGCTCCGGCGGCGTCCTCTTCAGCACCCGCAGCGCGACCGGACGCTGGACCGCCTGGCACGCCGCCGACGCCGACCAGTACCCGGACGCGGGGAGCCCCGAGAACCGGCTGCGCGGCTGGCACCTCGGCGGGCTCGTCTGGACGGGGCCGTCCACCGCCGTCCGCTTCCGCACGCGCGGGCAGGTGACGCGCCTGCGCGCCTACTACGTCGAGAGCACCGCCGAGCGGGTGCCCATGCGCACGCTCTCGCTCGCCGGCTCGCCACAGATCATCACGCGGGCCGCCTGGGGCGCGAACGAGGCGATCCGCAAGGAAGTCCCGCAGTACGCCGACGCCGTCCACTTCGCGGTCATTCACCACACCGCCGGCTCGAACGACTACACGGCCGCCGAGTCGGCCGCGATCGTGCGCGGGATCGAGCTCTACCACGTGCAGGGGAACGGCTGGAACGACATCGGCTACAACTTTCTCGTCGACAAGTACGGGCAGGTGTTCGAGGGCCGCTACGGCGGCGTCGACCGGCCGGTCGTCGGTGCGCACGCGCAGGGCTTCAACACCGGCTCGGTCGGGATCGCCGTGCTCGGCGAGTACGGGTCGGCGACGATCAGCGACGCGGCCCGCGCGGCGCTCGTGAACCTCCTCGCGTGGCGGCTCGACATCGCGCACGTCGACCCGCTTTCGACGCTCGACTGGGCTTCGGGTGGGAACGCGCGCTTCCCGGCGAAGGTGCCGGTGCGTCTGCGCGCGATCTCAGGGCACCGCGACACCGGCTTCACCGACTGCCCCGGCAATGCGTTCTACGCGCAGCTACCCGAGATCGCGCGCGAGGTCGCGGCCGCCGGCGGGCCGAAGCTCTACGCGCCCAAGGCGACGGGCACGCTCGGCGGGCTCGTCCGCTTCACGGGCACGCTCTCCGGCGAGACGCCGTGGACGGTCACCGTCACGGGCTCCTCGGGGACTCCGCTCGTGCAGCAGAGCGGAACGGGGCCGACGCTCGACTGGACGTGGGACTCCTCGACCGCGCCGCCCGATCGCTACACGTGGTCGATCTCCGGGCCGTCGATGCTCGGCGCGACCGGAACGCTCGGGACGAAGGTCGCGGCCGTCGCGCTGAGCGGTGTCACCGCGACGCCCGACCTGATTGCGCCCGGCGGGGCGGGAACGACGGTTGCGTACACGCTGGCCCAGCCGGCGACCGTGACCGCGACTCTCGTCGACGCGACCGGCGCGCCCGTCTCGACGCTCTGGAGCGACAGCAAGCCGGCGGGCGTCCAGACGTTCACGTTCGCACCCGACGCCTCGCTCGCCGCCGGGTCGTACACGATCGCGATCGCCGCTGTGACCGCCGCCGGCACGACCGCGAGCGTCTCCGTGCCCGTCACCGTCGACCCGACGCTCATCTCCGTCACCGCCGGTCCGGCGATCGTCTCGCTTGCGGGCGGCGCGACGGCCGGAGTCGCGTTCACGCTCGCAAGCGGGCCCGACCAGGTGCAGCTCGACGTGAAACTCGGCGACGAGGTGGTCGCCACGCCCTTCTCCGGCAGCCTCGACGCGGGGCCGCAGTCGCTCTCCTGGGACGGAAAGCTCGCCGACGGCACACCCGCGCCCGACGGCGCCTACTCGCTCGTGCTGACCCTGACCGACGCCGTGACGACGATCGTCCGCACCGTGCCGGTGACGCTCGACTCGACGCCGCCGGTGGTGACGCCCGTCTCGGCGAAGGCGATGCGCTTCACCGTTTCCGAGCCGGTGACGGCCGTGCTCGGCGTCGGTACGCACCACTACGTGCTCCACGTGGACAAGGCCGGGCCGTTCCATT
>DATFMW010000359.1:0-3626 GCA_035266765.1 Gaiellaceae bacterium
TCAACCTCGCGCTCGTCGTCGGACCGACCCGGGACGACGGCAAGCACGAGGTGCTGACCGTCTACCAGCGCATCTCGCTTGCCGACCGGATCGACCTCGAGCCGGCCGCGCGGCTCGCCGTCGAAGGCTTCCCGGAGGACACGCTCGTCCGTGGTGCGCTCGAGGCGGTCGCGGCGGCCGCGGGCGTCGAACCGCGCTGGCGGGCGCGGATCGAGAAGAAGATCCCTGCCGCAGCCGGCCTCGGCGGTGGCAGCTCCGACGCGGCGACGGCGCTCCGGCTCGCGAACGAGTCGCTCGCCGAGCAGCTGCCGCCCGCCGAGCTGCACGCGCTCGCGGCCACCCTCGGCGCCGACGTCCCCTTCTTCCTCGCCGAGGGTCCGCAGCTCGGCGCCGGCGACGGAACCGAGCTCGCGCCGCTCGACCTGCCGCAGGATTTCTGGATCCTGCTCGTTCTACCGCGGGACGCCGTGAAGCCCTCGACGGCGTCCGTCTATGGCGCGTTCGACGCCCGCAACGGCGCCGCTGGCTTCCCGGAACGGCGGGCCGCGCTCCTCGACGGGCTCGAGCGCGTCCGCCGCCCTCGCGACCTCGCCGCGCTGCCCGCGAACGACCTTGTCGCGTCGCCGCTCGCCGCCGATCTGCGTGCGCTCGGCGCCTTCCGGGTCGACGTCTCGGGTGCCGGGCCGGCGGTCTACGGGCTCTTCCACCACCGCCACGACGCGGAGGCCGCAGAGAAGGTGCTGAAGGCCCGCGGGCGCACCTGGATCTGCCTGCCAGCGTGGTACGGTTGAGCCGTGGTGAGCGACTCCCAACGTGTGCTGGAGCACGGGACGAGTCGCGCCGGACGCTGGCTGCGGGTACGTCGCACGAAGATCGCGTTCTGGATCGCCGCGCTCGAGGCGATCATCATCGTCTTCGCGCACGACGTCTCCCGTTGGACGGTGATCGGGCTTGCCGTCGTCATGGTCGCGATCTACGCGCTCGTGGGCCGCGAGTCGCGCTCCGACACGTTCCGCCAGACCTCGTGGATCCTGGCCGCGTCGCAGCTGCTCGCGGTGCTCGCCGCCATCCTCGCGTTCATTCTCTTCTGGACGGCGATTGTCGCCGTCGTCGTCTTCGCGGTCGTCTCCCTGCTCTTCCTCTACCGTGACCGCCGGTAGACTCGGCATCCCCTATGGGGCGTAGCCAAGCGGTAAGGCAGCGGGTTTTGGTCCCGCGATCCCAGGTTCGAATCCTGGCGCCCCAGCCATTCTGAGCGACCACTGACATGGCGGACGATCTCGTAGCAATCGTGATGGCCGGCGGCCTCGGTACGCGCATGCGGAGCGCGACGCCGAAGCACCTCCATCCGCTGCTCGGCCGGCGCATGGTCGACTGGGTGATCCGGGCCGCCCGCGACGCCGGCGCCGGTCGCGTCGTCGTCGTCGCCTCGCCCGGCACGCGCGAGCTCTTCGAGGGGCTTGAGGTCGCGGTACAGGAGCGCCCACTCGGCACCGGCGACGCGGTTCGCGTCGCCCGCGCCGCGCTCGACGGCGTCACCGGCGACGTCCTCGTCCTGAACGGCGACGTGCCTGCCCTCACCTCGGAGACCGTGCGTGCGCTCACCGAGACGCACCGTGCGGCCGGGGCCGCCGGGACCGTCCTCTCCTTCGAGCCGGCCGACCGCCGCTCCTACGGACGCGTCGTCCGCGACGGCGACGGCGCGCTCGCGCGCATCGTCGAGGCCGGCGATGCCTCTCCCGAGGAGCTCGCCGTCACGGAGGTCAACTCCGGCATCTACGTGTTCCGGGCCGACAAGCTCTGGCCGGTGCTGGACCGCCTCGAGCCGCACAACGCCCAGGGCGAGCTCTACCTCACGGACACGCTCGGGTTGCTCGTCGGCGACGGCGAGCCGTGCGCCGTCCACGTCGCCGCCGACCCGTTCGAGGTGGAGGGGATCAACACCCGCGTCGAGCTCGCCGCCGTCGCCGCCGCGCTCCACGACCGGATCAACGAGGCGCACATGCTCGCCGGCGTCACGATCGTCGACCCCGCCTCGACGTGGATCGAGGCGGACGTCGAGGTCGAGCAGGACGTGACGATCCACCCGTTCACGGTCCTGCGCGGCTCGACGCGCGTCGCCACGGGCGCCGAGGTCGGCCCGCACGCCGTCGTCCTCGACACGGAGATCGGCCCGCGCGTGACGGTCGGCCCGTTCTGCTACCTGCGCCCGGGCACCGTGCTCGAGGAGGGCGCCAAGGCGGGCACGTTCGTCGAGATCAAGAAGTCCCGGATCGGCAAGCGGTCGAAGGTGCCGCACCTGTCCTACATCGGCGATGCGGAGATCGGTGACGACACGAACATCGCGGCGGCGAACGTCACCGCGAACTTCCCGCACGAGCCGGGGCTCCCGAAGGGCCGCACGACGATCGGCAAGAACGTCAGGACCGGGGTGGACAATACGTTCGGTGCTCCGGTGGAGATCGGTGATGACAGCTGGATTGCGGCCGGCGCGGTGATCACGGATGATGTGCCTCCCGGGTCGCTCGCCGGGTTCTCCCCGCGGCAGGTCACAAAGGAAGGGTGGGTCTACGAGAAGCATGGAAAGCCTGACGGCGACTGAAATCGCGCTGCCCGGCCTGGAGGGGGCGACCGTGACCGAACCGTCACAGGGGCACTGGATCGAGCGGGGGCCGCAGAAGCGGCTGATGGTCTTCTCGGGGCGATCTCATCCCGATCTCGCGCACGCGATGGGCGAGAAGCTCGGCGTCGAGCTCGGCGAGGTCGATCTTCACACCTTCCGTAACGGCGAGACGTACTGCCGCTACGACGAGTCGATCCGCGGCGCCGACGTGTTCATCGTCCAGACGGGCTGCGCGCCGGTCGACCAGAACCTGATGGAGCTCCTGCTGATGATCCAGGCGGCGAAGCTCGCGTCGGCGAAGCGGATCACGGCCGTGATCCCCTGGTTCCCGTACTCGCGCCAGGACCGCAAGGCGAAGCCGCGCGAGCCGATCACGGCGCGCCTCGTCGCGGACATGCTCCAGCTCGCGGGTGTCGACCGCGTGCTGACGATGGACCTGCATGCAGGCCAGATCCAGGGCTTCTTCACAATCCCCGTCGACCATATGACGAGCCTGCCGCTCTTCGCGCGGCACTTCCGCGATCTCGGCCTGACCGGGGAGGGCGTCGTGTCGGTCGCGCCGGACGCAGGCCGGGCAAAGCATACGGTCCGCTTCGCCGAGATGATCGGCGCCGATTTCGCCGTCATGCAGAAGACGCGCCCCTCGCACGACGTGGCCGAGGTCACCGAGGTGGCCGGGCGCGTGCGTGACAAGATCGCGATCATCGGCGACGACCTGACGACGACGGGCGGCACGCTGATCGCCGGTGCGCAGGCGCTGCGCGACCATGGCGCGAAGGACGTGTGGGTCTTCGTCACGCATGCCCTCCTCTCCCGCGAGGGTCTCGAGGAGCTCGGCCGGGCCGGGCTCGCCGGCATCGTCACGACCGACACGGTGCCGATCGACCCGCTCGCGATGCCGGAGAACATGACCGTGCTGACCGTCGCCCCGCTGCTCGCCGAGACGATCATGAACGTCTTCTCCGACGACTCGGTCTCCGCCATCTTCGGCGGCGAGAACCAG
>DATFMW010000360.1:0-4338 GCA_035266765.1 Gaiellaceae bacterium
CCAGCAGGCGGTCGATCTGGGACTTGTCGAAGCCGACGATCGGCTTGCCGTCGATCTCGACGACGGGCACGCCGGTCTGGCCGGTGCGGCGGACGAGGTCGCGGGCGGCGGCGGCGTCGCGAGCGACGTCGACCTCGCGGAACGGGACGTGACGCTCGCGCAGGTACGCCTTGGCGCGGGTGCACCAGGGGCAGGTCGGCGTCGTGAAGACGAGGACGCGGTGCGCGCGGGCCTGCTGGGCGGCGCGCGCCGTGGGGGCGCCGAGACGGCTCATCGGGTACTCCTCGGGGATTCGGTGGGATGCGCCTCGCCGACGATCGCGCCGACGACGTCGCACGCCTGCAGGATGCGCGGCTCGGCGAGGCGGTAGTGGACGGTCGTGCCCTCGCGACGGCCGGCGACGAGGCCGGCGGAGCGCAGCTGCGCGAGGTGCTGGCTCGTGTTCGGCAGCGTGCAGCCGAGCTCGTCGGCGAGCTCGCCGACGGAGCGCTCCCCGTGCCGGAGGGCGTCGAGGATGAGCAGGCGCTTCGGGTCGGTGAGGACGCGGCAGAGCTCCGCCCGGCGGCGGAAGGCCTCTGTTCTCGTTGCCGCAACGGTGGGCATCGCGGACGAGCGTAGCATCTAGTTGCGTAGCTGCGCAACTACGCAACTGTAACCCGTGCATCTGCTCGGCCCCCCCCCGCCAAGTGACACGTTGTTACTTGGCCGGGACGGAGCCGATGCCGGGACGCATGCGGATTCCCCGTCCGCTAGTGACAACGTGTTACTTGGCTGGACCGGTCCGGCCGAGCAGGGCGAGCAGCTCGTCGTGCACGGCGCCGTTCGACGCGACGACCTGCTCGGCGGGCCGGGGTGCGAGGCCGTCGAGGCCTGTGATCCGGCCGCCTGCCTCCTCGACGATCGGCACGAGCGCGGCGTAGTCCCAGAGCGCGATCCCCGCGTCGACCGCGGCGTCCACCGCACCCTCGGCGACGAGCGTGTGCTGCCAGAAATCACCGAGGCCGCGCGCATGCCAGACCGCCGGCTCGACCGCGACGAGGTCGCGCCCGTACGTGCACGAGACGGACGCCTCCGCGAGCGTCGCGACCGCCGAGACGTGCACGCGCTCGCCGTCGCAGAACGCGCCCTCGCCGCGGGCGCCCCACCAGCGGCGCCCGAGCGCGGGCGCCGAGACGACGCCGCAGACAAGCGTCCCGTCCCGCTCGAGCGCGATCAGCGTCGCCCACACCGGGATCCCCCGCGAGAAGTTCCGCGTCCCGTCGATCGGGTCGAGGATCCAGCGCACGACGCCGCCGGAGTCGCCCTCCTCCTCCCCGAAGATGCCCTCGCCCGGCCGCTCCGTCGCGATCCGCTCGCGCAGCGCCCGTTCCACCGCCCGGTCGGCGTCGGTGACCGGCGACAGGTCGGGCTTCGTCTCCACGTGCAGGTCGAGCGCACGGAAGCGCGGCAGCGAGAGCGAGTCGGCGAGGTCGGCGAGCGCGAGCGCGAAGGCGAGGTCGGCGTCCACGCGGCGAGCCTACCCGGTTACTTCGAGCCGCCGACCACCTTGAACCTCTGCTTCGGCGTCTTCGGCTTCGCGATGCGGAATTTCGGCTTCGCGACGACGAGCTTCGCGAGCGGCGACCACGTCATCTGCTGCACGCCGGTCGGAAGCGAGAAGTCGTAGCCACGGACGCGGTACCACCACGTGCCCGGCCCGACGGGCAGCACGGCCGCGGTCGTCGCGGTCATGAAGCCCTTGCCGCCCGAGCTCGGATCCGTCGCCGGCCGGAACGGATACCGCGTCTTGCTCCACTGCACCTCGTACGCCTCGGCGCCGAGCGCCGGGATCCAGGAGACGAGCGGCTGCCCGTAGAACGCCGTCGTGTGAAGGGCGGAGGTGAGCCGCCCCTTGGACGACAGGCCCGTCGCGAAGAGCCCGCCCCCGGCGGTGAGAGCCGGAGCGCTCGACTTGCCGAAGCGGGAGACGCGGCCGGACGCGCAGGCGTCCTGCGGCAGCTCGAGATCGCGATAGACGAGGGTGCCGCCGGCGCGGGCGACGGTCTCGCCCGGCGCGTGCGCGAACTTCAGCGTCCCGGCGAGCGTGAGCTTCCCGTCGGCAACCGAGCCGACGGTGACCGTCTCCGACGCCGAGCCGGTGCCGAGCGTGAGCGTGTCGCCGGGAGCGAAACCGGTCGACGAGCCGACCGGAAGCGTCGAATCGCCCGCGAGCGCGCCGGGCGGCGCGACGACGGTGCTGTTCGCGTCGGGGGCGACGGCGGCGACGGGGACGACCGTCCAGTAGTAGCCGCCGGCGGGCCAGCCGGTGTCCCAGAGGTCGACCGGAGCGCCCGCGTCGTCCGACCCGGCAGACGTGCCCGCGGCCGGAGACGAGCCGCCGGACGACGGCGTCGAGCCGGCGGTCGACGTCGAGCCGGTGCTGCCGCCGGCCTCACCGGGCGCGCCGGGCACCGTGGTCTGCCGCGTGACATGGGGCTGGTCCTCGTTCGGAGTCAGCACCGTGCCGTCGGCCATGACGCCGGCCGGCTCGGTCCCGTCGGCGAGATAGGCGTTGCGCGCCGCCGCCACTCCCGCGGGCGAGCTCGGCAGCTCGAGCGACCCGTACGGCCGCGGAGCGTACGCGGGCCCGCCGACCACCGAGCCGACGAAGACCGGATTCAGGCAGCCGCGGTCGGTGAAGACGTAGACCCGGAAGAGCTCGGCCGTGGAGCCGCCGACGGTCTGGTCGCCCGACCATAGGAACGCCGGCATCAGCCGGTGCGTCGGCGACGTCGGGCTCCCGTCCGAGAAGACGTCGGAGAGCGTGCCGAGCAGCGTGATCTTGCCCCCGGCCCAGGCCGGGTTCGTCGAGCTGTAGACGGGGCTCCACGCCCCGTACTGGACGGCGGGGATCTTGTTGTAACGGCTCGTCCCGTTGCTGCCCGAGACGCGGACGTCGTTGCGAACGGCGCGGATCCGCCAGTGCACGGTGCCGATCCACTTCGCGTCGTGGTGCAGCGTGTAGAACTCGCGCTCATCGAGGACGTTCGTCGTCACGGTGACGATCTTGTTCGCGTCGACGAGCCAGACCTGGTAGGCGACGGCTCCTTCGACGGGCGTCCAGCGCAGCACGCCCGGGTAGCTCGGGGCCGGTGTCGGGGGCGGGGGCGGCGTCATGTCGAAGCCGAAGCGGGTGCTCCACGGCGTCGCCCCGCGGGTCGTGATCGCCCGGACCCGCGCGTAGAGCGAATGCGGGGCGCCGCTGATCCATGGCAACGTGATCCCGGGCGCCTCGACCGGAGAGGTGACGTTCAGGTCGGCGAAGATGACGCCGTTGTCGCGGAACGTGTTCGAGAGCGAGAGCTGGAACTCGTAGCGGAGGGCGCCAGGCACCGGCTTCCATGCGAACGACGGCGTCTGGGAGAACGTCGTCTCGTGCGTCTCGTCGGCCCGCAGCAGGAACGCGTGGAGGCCGGTCGGCGCGGCGTTGCCCGGGCGTGCGGCGGTCGCCGCCCCGCCGAGAAGAAGGGCTGCGCAGAGAACGGCAGCAAGCGGGATGACGCGCATCGTCACCCCTCGTTTTCGGCATCGGCTAGGGGGCTGCCGTCCCTCGAACGAGGGACGCGAGCAGGCGTCCGGCGGCGAGGACACGGGCATCGTCCCCGGTCGGGGCGGCGAGCTGCACCGACGCGGGCAGCCCCTCCTCGGCAACGCCGCAGGGAAGCGCGAGCGCCGGCCAGCCCAGCGAGTCGAGCGGATACGTCAGCCGGATGCCGCGCGCACGGAACTCGCGCTCTTCGAGCTCGGCCGGTGGCGCCACGAACTCGACCGTCGGCGTCACGAGCAGATCGAGCCCGTCGAACGCCTCGGCACAGCGCTCGCGGTAGGCCTCGCGTTCCGCGAGCGCCGTCGACACCTCGGCGTCGGTGACGGCGAAGCAGCGCTCGAGCTTCCAGCGCACGGTTTCGCCGTACTCGTCCGCGCGCTCCGGGAAGAGACCGCGGTGGACGTCGGCGACCTCGCGCGCGAAGAGCGCGTTCTCGGCCGCGGGCGGGAGCGGAAAGTCGACCGCACGGCGATCCGGGAAGAGCGCCGCCGCCGCCTCGACGCGGGCGCGCACGAGCGGATCGGCCCCGTCGAGCCACGCGACGCCGACCCGGAGCTCGGACAGCGACTCGAGCGGCGCCGGTGCGAAGCCCGGCGAGAGCGCCTGCATCAGCTCGATGCAGCCCTCCACCGACGACGCCATCGGACCGACGTGGTCGTAGCTCGGGGCGAGCGGGAAGCAGCCGTCGGCCGGCACGACGCCGTACGTCGGCTTGAAGCCGGCGATCCCGCACCAGGCGGCCGGGATCCGGA
>DATFMW010000361.1:0-9208 GCA_035266765.1 Gaiellaceae bacterium
GGGCGCGCCGCTACGAGGAGCCGCCGGCGGCGAGCGCGGAGCGGGCCATGCTGCGTACAGTGAACGCTGTGGAGGCCACGGGACTCACGAGCCTCGCCGTCGGCGGCGGCTGCGCCGCGAAGTACTCGGCTGCCCGGCTCGAGGAGTTGCTGAAGGGGTTCGTCCCGGTCGAGGCCGAGAACCTCCTCGTCGGGCTCTCGCCGGCCGACGACGCCGCCGTCTACCGGCTCGACGACGAGCGCGCGCTCGTCTTCACCCTCGACTTCTTCCCGCCGCTCGTCGACGATCCCGCCCTCTTCGGGCGCATCGCGGCGACGAACGCGCTGAACGACGTCTTCGCGATGGGCGGGGTGCCGCTCGTCGCGCTCTCGATCGCGGCGTTTCCCGAGGAGCTGCCGACGGCGGTGCTCGGTGCGGTCTTCGCCGCCGCCGCCGAGCAGGTGCGTGCGGCCGGGGGGCTGCTCGCAGGCGGCCACACGATCCGCGACGCCGAGCCGAAGTACGGGCTCGCGGTCGTCGGCACCGTCCACCCGGACGGGATCTGGCGCAAGAGCGGCGCCCGCCCCGGCGACGCACTCTTCCTCACGAAGCCGCTCGGCACCGGGCTCGTCCTCGCCGGGCAGGGCAAGCAACTCGCAGGCGACGAGCAGCTCGCCGAGGCGATCCGCTGGATGACGACGCTGAACGCCGCCGCCGCCGACGTGCTGCGCCCGTTCGCACCGCACGCCGTCACCGACGTGACCGGCTTCGGGCTGCTCGGCCACGCCTACGAGACTGCCGACCGCAGTGGTGTCCGTATCCGGCTCGAGGCTTCGGCGATGCCCGCCCTCCCGGGCGCGGTCGAGGTGGCCCGTGCCGGAGTTCGCACCGGCGGCGACCCGCGCAACCGCGACTTCGCCGGGCCGCACGTCACCACCGCCGGCGTCCCCGACGAGCTGCTCGCGCTCGCCTACGACGCCCAGACCGCGGGCGGCCTGCTCGTCTCGCTCCCTGCCGACAAGGCGCCCTCGCTCGCGGCCGAGTTTCGGGCCCGCGACCTCTTCCTCGCCCGCGTCGGCTCGGTCGAGGACGGCGAAGGAGTCGTGCTCGAGCCGTGAAGCACGCGACCGACTACCTCGTCTTCGAGACGGACGAGCGGCGCGCCTACGTCAACATCACGCCGCGCGTCGACGCGTTCGTACGCGAGTCGGGCATCGAGCACGGGCTCGTCCTCGTCAACCCGATGCACATCACCGCCGCCGTCTACGTGAACGACGACGAGCCGGGCCTGATCGCCGACATCGACGACTGGCTCGAGCGGCTTGCGCCGCACGCACCGACCTCGCAGTACCGGCACAACGTGGGCGAGGACAACGCCGACGCGCACCTGAAGCGGCAGCTGATGGCGCACCAGGTCGTGCTTCCGATCACCGACGGGCGCCTCGACCTCGGCCCCTGGGAGCAGGTCTTCTACGCTGAGTTCGACGGACGCCGGCGCAAGCGCGTCGTCCTGAAGGCGATCGGGGAGTAGATGCGGGGCTGGAAGAGAGCGCTCGTGCTCGCGCCGCACACCGACGACGGCGAGCTCGGCTGCGGCGGGACGATCGCGAGACTGGTCGAGCTCGGCGTCGACGTGCGCTACGTCGCCTTCTCGATCGGCACGAAGTCGCTCCCGCCCGGGTTCCCGCCGGACGCGTGCGCGCGCGAGGTGCGCGAGGCGACCGCCGAGCTCGGCATCCCCGAGGAGAACCTCACCGTCCACGACTTCGAGGTACGCATGTTCCCCGAGCGCCGCCAGGAGATCCTCGAGCTCCTGATCGAGCTCTGGGAGGAGTACCGGCCGGACGTGGTCTTCCAGCCGAGCGACCACGACGTCCACCAGGACCATCGGGTGATCGCGGTGGAGGGCCTGCGGGCGTACAAGCGCACGACGATCCTCGGCTACGAGATCCCGTGGAACAACTTCGAGTTCCGCTACCAGTGGTACTCGTCGCTCGAGGAGCGCCACGTCGAGCGGAAGGTCGCCGCGCTCTCGCGCTACGCCTCGCAGCAGCATCGCCGCTACTCGGACCCCGCGTACACGTGGAGCCTCTCGAGGACGCACGGGATCAACGTGAACCGCGCCTACGCGGAGGTCTTCCAGGCCCACCGCGTCGTCGTCTAGCGGACGCTAGGCCCGCGTGAGCGGGGCCCGCTCCTCGCGATACCAGGCGATCGTCCGCGCGAGCCCCTCGTCGAGATCGACCGTCGCCTCCCAGTCGAGCAGGCGGCGCGCCTTGTCGACGTTCGGGATCCGCATCTCCACGTCGCTGTAGTGCAGGGGCCGGAACGTCGTGTGCGACGAGCTGCCGCTGATGCGGATCACGCGCGACGCGAGGTCGAGCACCGTCACCACGGAGCGCTGGTTGCCGACGTTGAAGACCTGTCCCACGGCCTCGTCGCGCTCGAGCACACGCAGGAGCGCGTCGACCATGTCGTCGACGAAGCACCAGGCGCGGATCTGGGATCCGTCGCCGTGGATGACGAGGTCGTCGCCGGCGACGGCGGCCTCGATGAACGCCATCATGGCGCCGCGGGCCACCTGCCGCGGGCCGTAGATGTTGAACGGGCGGACGGCTGTGATCGGCAGGTCGTGCTTCTCGAGGTACGCGTGCGCCATGTACTCGCCGGCGAGCTTCGAGACGGCGTACGTCCAGCGCGCCTCGCCGACCGAGCCGAGCGGCGTGTCGTGCGTCTCCTCGACCCGGTACGCACGGGCGCCGAACACCTCGCTCGTCGAGATGTCGACGAACCGCTCGACGGTGGCGCTCGCCGCCTGCGCGGCCTCGAGCGCGTTGTACGTCCCGATCAAGTTGACGCGCATCGTCTCGACCGGGTCGCGCAGCACGTGGTCGACGCCGGCGATCGCGGCGAGGTGGACGATGTGCGTCGCCCCGTCTGCGAGCCGGCGCAGGAGGTCGGCGTCTAGGACGGTGCCCTCGTGGAAGCTGAGGTTCGGATGCTCGGCGAGCGCGGTCCCGGTCAGCGCGTCTCGCCGGAGGTTGTCGAGGACGACGACCTCGTTCTCGTCGACGAGGAGCTTCGCGAGCGTCGTGCCCATGAAGCCCGCGCCTCCGGTCATGAAGATGCGCTTGCCTGTCAGTGCCACGTGGAGGGACGACTCCGGTTCCCCGGGCCGGCCGGCCCGGTCGATTCATCGTATCCCGACCCTTGCTATGGTCGTCGCGGTCCTGCGGGTCGTAGCGAAAGGGGTGAGCACGTGTGAGCTACGAGGTTGGACAGAACGTCGTCATCTATCCCGGCACCGTGATCGGCGACGGCGTGAAGATCGGTGACAACGCCGTCGTCGGCAAGCCACCGACGCTCTCGCGGCGGTCGACGGCGAAGCGCGAGCCGCTCGCGCCGCTCGAGATCGGCCCGGGCGCGACGATCTCCACCGGCGCGGTTGTCTTCGCAGGCACGACGATCGGCGCCAACGTCGTCGTCGGCGACCTCGCCTCCGTGCGGGAGCGCTGCGAGATCGGCGACGAGGTCGTGCTCGGCCGCGGCGTCTTCGTCGAGAACGACAGCGAGGTCGGCGCCCGCACGAAGATCCAGGCGCACTCCTACGTCACGGCGTACTCGACCCTGGAGGAGGACGTCTTCCTCGCGTGCTCGATCGCGACGACGAACGACAATTTCATGGGTCGCACGGAGGAGCGCTTCGAGCTCGTCAAGGGTCCGACGATCAAGCGCGGCGCCCGCATCGGCGGCGGCGTCGTCCTCTGCCCGGGCGTCGTCGTCGGCGAGGAGGCATACGTCGGCGCGGGCGCCGTCGTGATCGACGACGTTCCCGAGCGGGCGGTCGTCGTCGGCAACCCGGCGCGTGTGATCCGCACGGTCGACGAGCGCGAGCTGCTCGAGAACGGGTAGTCAGCCGCCGAGCTCGCGCCGGCGCGTGTGGATGAGCTTCCGCTTCGCGAGGAGCTCGTCCTCGAGCGCCGTCAGCTCGTCGCGGCGGCGGCGGACGAGCTCGAGCTGCGCCTCGACGTGGGGGAGCGCCTCGTCGAGCAGGCGCAGCCGCTCCTCGTCGGAGGCCGACTCGTGGAACCGGCGGCGGATCGCGGCGCGCGCCTCCTCGGCCTCGATCACACGCTTCAGCTCGTCGAGCGACAGCCCGAGCAGGTCGCGCAACCGGGTCAGCTCGAGGATCCGCTCGGCGTCGGTCGCCGTGTAGGTGCGGTGCTCGCCCTTGCGCCGCTCGCCGCAGGCGAGCAGGCCGATCTCCTCGTAGTAGCGGATCGTCCGCGGCGTCACGCCCGTGCGCTCGGCGAGCTCGCCGATCCGCAGCCGCGCCTCGACGGCGCTCATGCCGCCTCCCCGACGCCCTCGAGCGTCTCGACGTGCGACGGCCGGTGCGCAGGGCGCAGCATCGAGACGACGGCGCCCGCGACCGACACGCCCGCGAGCACCCACAGCGCGACGTGCATGTTCGCGATGAACGGGTCGAGCTGGCTCGTCGAGAGCCCGGACGCGACACCGGAGAAGATCTTGAACAGGACGTCCTTCGGCACCGCGGCGGTGATGATCGCCATCACGAACGCGATCGAGATCACCGCGCCCGTGTTCTGGAGCATCACGCGGGCGCCGGCGGCGATCCCGCGCCGGTTTCCCGGGACGACGCCCATCATCGCGGCCGTGTTCGGGCTGTTGAACATGCCCGAGCCGATGCCGAGGATCCCGAGCCAGAGGCCGCTCTGCCAGTACGGGCTGTGCGCCTGCAGCGACGTCATCGCCGCGAGCGAGGCCGCCGTCACGACCATGCCGAGCGCCGCGAGCCCGCGCGAGCCGTGCCGGTCGGCCAGGATGCCCGCGAGCGGCGAGGAGATGAGCATTCCGATCGCCATCGGCGCGAGCTCGATGCCCGCCATGATCGGCGACTGGTTCTGCGGGCCCTGGAAGTAGAAGACGAACAGGAACATGAGCGCGAACCGGGCGAGACCGTTGATGAACGCCGCGCCGGAGGCGGCGCTGAAGAGCCGGTTGCGAAAGAGGTCGAGGTCGAGCATCGGCGCCGACCCGCGGTGCTCGATCAGGACGAAGAGCGGCAGCAGGACGACCGCGGCCGCGAAGCCGCCGACGACCATCGGCCCGTTCCAACCGGTGAGGCCGCCCTTCGAGAGGGCGAGCACGAGCCCGGTCAGGCCGATCACGTATGTCGTCGTGCCGAGGAGGTCGAGGCCGCGCTGGGTGTCGCGGCGCGCCAGCTCGTGCAGGACGAGCCACGCCCAGGCGCAGCCGAAGAGGCCGAGCGGGACGTTGAACCAGAAGACCCACGGCCACGCGATCGCGACGAGCGCGCCGCCGAGCACCGGGCCGATCACGAGCCCGACCGCGGCCACCATCGTGTTCGTCCCCATCGCGAGCCCGAGCTCCTCCTTCGGGAACGCGTCGGTGACGAGCGCCGCCGCGTTCGCGAACAGGAACGCGCCGCCGATCCCCTGCAGGATCCGCCAGAGGATGAGCTGGGTGCCGCTGCCCGAGAAGCCGGCGCCGAGCGAGGCGAGCGAGAAGACGAGGAAGCCGAGCACGTACGCGTTCTTGCGCCCGAAGAGGTCGGAAAGCCGGCCCGCCGTGAGCACGAGCACGGTCGAGACGATCATGTAGACGAGGATCACCCAGACGAGCTGAAGCAGCGTCGTGTGCAGGCTCCGCTCGAGGTCGGGCAGCGCGATGATCAGCGTGCCCGAGTTGACGGTCGCGAGCAGCATGCCGAGGCTCGTGGTCGTGAGGACCCACCACTTGTAGCGCTCGCTGTGTCGGCGGCTGCGGAGGAACTTCATTCTTACGTCAACGTCAAGTTAGCAGCACCGTGACTCCCGGGCGAGGCGGAGCCCCGTCTACACTCCGCCCGTGAGCGTGGAGTCGGCCTCGCAGGTGCTGCCGCGCCGGCGCGCGTTCTCGCTCTCGCCGGAGGGGTTCCGCTGGGTGGCGCGCACCACCGTGGCGATGCTGATCCTGATCGTCGCGACCGGCGCGACGGTGCGGCTGACGGGCTCCGGCCTCGGCTGCCCCCACTGGCCGACCTGCAACAGCACGCATGCCCTGCCGAAGGGCTACCACTCCGACATCGAGTTCTCGAACCGCATCGTCTCGGGCTTCACCGTCCTCGCGACGCTCCTGCTCGCCATCGGCGCATGGCGGACGCGCGGGCTCCGCCGCAGCGGGAAGCTGCTCGCCGCGGCCGTCTTCGCCGGCACGCTCGGCCAGGCGCCCCTGGGTGCGGTCACCGTCTACTACGACCTCAACCCGTACCTCGTGATCTCGCACCTGCTCCTCTCGCTCACCGTCCTCGCCGTCGCCGTGTTCGTGTTGCTCGAGGCGACGCGCCTCGTCCGCGGCGGCGCCGGCGCGCTTCCCGGCCGTCCGCGCGCCGCCGGCGCGGTGCTGCTGGTGGCCACGGCGGTGCTCGTCGTCACCGGGACGATCGCGACCGCCTCCGGCCGCTTCCCCGGCAACTCCGGGACGACGGTCGTGCCGCGGCTCGGCTCCTTCTACCCGTCGGTGTACTGGCACGTCCGCGCCGTGGCGGCGTTCGGGATCGTCTTCCTCGCGCTCCTGGGCTGGGCGTGGGTGCGCCGCGACGGCTACCGCTGGCTCCTGCGCGGGTGCGCCGGCCTGCTCGCGATCCTCGCCGCGCAGATGGCGATCGGCGAGGTCCAGTACCGCACCTATACGCACGTCCCGTGGGGAGTCGTCGTCCTTCACGTGGTCATGGCCGCCAGCGTCTTCGCGTGGACGGTCGGGCTCGTCGCCCGGCTCTGGTGGCCTGTCGCCCAGTCTCAGCACGACCACTAGACTCAGCCCATGTCGGAGCTCCACGTCTCGTCGCGGCCGAGTCTTCGCCGGCCGATCCTCCTCGCCGCCTTCCGCGGCTGGAACGACGGCGGGCAGGGCGCGACGCTCGGCGGCAGCTACCTCGCGAAGGTGTGGGGCGCGGAGCGGTTTGCCGAGATCGACGCGGAGGACTTCTTCGACTTCCAGGCGACGCGGCCGCAGGTGTCGCTCGAGGAGGGGCTGACCCGGAAGCTCGAATGGCCGGAGAACGCCTTCTATCACGCGCCGATCCCGGGCCTCGATCGCGACGCGGTGATCCTGCTCGGCGTCGAGCCGAACCTGCGCTGGCGGACGTTCGCCGGGCTCGTCTCCGGGCTCGCGAGCGAGCTCGGCGTCGAGCTCGTCGTGACGCTCGGCTCGCTGCTCGCCGACGTTCCGCATACGAGGCCCGCTCCGGTGACCGCGGCCGCGAGCGACCCGGCGCTCGTCGCGGAGCTCGGGCTCGAGCCGTCCCGCTACGAGGGGCCGACGGGGATCGTCGGCGTCCTGCTCGACGACTGCCGCCGCGCCGGGATGCCGTCGGTGAGCCTCTGGGCCGCGGTGCCGCACTACGTCTCGCTCGCACCGAGCCCGCGCGCCGCGCTCGCGCTCTGCCGCCGCTTCGGCGAGCTGATCGACGCCGACGTCGATCTTGACGAGCTCGAGCAGGCCGCCGTCGAGTACAGCGAGCAGGTGAGCGAGGCGGTGTCGGCCGACGCCGAGACCGCGGCCTACGTCGAGGAGCTGGAGCGCCGCGTCGACCTGCTGGAGGCGGCCGAAGATCTCCCCTCGGGCGAGTCGCTCGCGGCGGAGCTGACCCGCTACCTGCGCGAGCGCGACCAGCAGGACGATTCCGAGGACGGGCCCGCCGGCCCGGCTTCGTAGGGCGCCGGCCCGGGCCGGCGCGGCGCTCGCGTTCTCGCTAGGACGGCTGCTCGGTCGGAGCCGGCGCGGCGTCTGCCGCGGCCGTGCCGTCTGCCGCGGCCGTGCCGTCTGCTGCGGCGCCGCGGGCGGCCGCCGACTTGCGGCGTCGGCTGCGACGGCGCTTCGGCTTCGGCGCGGCCCCGTCCGCGGAGGCCTCGGGCTGCGTCGCCGAGGCGTCGCCGGCCTCGGCCGGCGCCTCCGGCTGTCCGCCGTTCTGGGCTCCGGTCTGCGCCTGGTTCTGCGCCTGTGCCGGCGTGCCGCCCTTCTTCTTGCGTCGCCGCCGGCGGCGGCTCCGCGTCGCCTGCTGCTTCGGCGCGGGCAGGTTCTCGGAGAGCGCGAGCGCGATCTCCTGGATCTCGCCGAGCTGCTCGCGCGCCTCGTCGAGCAGCTTCGTCGCCCTCGGCGTGTAGCCCTCCGCGGAGGCGAGCAGCGCCGCGCCGACCTGAAGCGGCTGCTCGAGCGACGTGCGCATGAGCTTCGCCGCGTTCTCCTCGTGGCGGTGGCCGCGCGAGTTCGCGAGCGCGCCGAGCAGGCGCTTCGCCTCCGGGTACTCGTTCGAGGCGCGGCGGTCCTGTACCTTCCGCGTCGCCCGGGCGAGCCGCCAGGTCCAGCGGGCGAGGATCTGGTCGGGCGCGTCGGGCTTGCCCTCGGAGATCGCGCGCAGCAACACGCGGATCCCCGGCAGGCGCTCCTTCTCCCACGTCGGCGCCTGGGTGATGAGCGTGACGAGATCGTCGAAGTCCGCGCGTTCGACGCGCATCGAGACGCGGTCCTGGAGCGCCATCGTCCGCAGCCGCCGGTTCGGGTTCTCGGCGGCGCACGTGGCGAGGAACTGCTCGAGCGCGGACTTGCTCGCGTGGCCCTCGGTGAGCTTCTGGACGAACGTCCCGCGCTCGTCGAAGCGGATCTGACGGCCCGCGATCGTCGCCCAGTAGCGCTGCTCGTCCTCGTCGAGGAAGCGCGGGTCGATCCGCTGCCACTCGCGCTGGATGACGCCGATCCGGCGGCGGACGTCCGGCGTGACCGGGACGAGCCACGGCACCGGCGTGAGGCTCCGGCGGGCGCGGCGCTGCGAGCGGCGGCGCGGAGCGGGGGTGACGCGCGCTCCCTCGCGGTAGAAGTCCGCGTCGAGGAGCGAGTGCAGCGAGACGACGCGCTCGTTGTGAGTCGCACCCTTCGGGACGAAGTCGACCACGATCCCCGCCTCCTTGCGCGGGTGCATTCGCATGATCCGCCCGATCCGCTGCTGGTAGACGCGGCGCGACGCGGTCGGCGCGAGGTGCATGCAGACCGTCGCGCGCGGCGAGTTCCAGCCCTCGGCGAGCAGCTGCGCGTTGATGAGCACGTTGATCTCGCCCCGCTCGTACGCGGCGAGCGTCTCGGCGAGCTTGACCGGCGGCGTCCGGCCCGAGACCGCTTCGGCCTTCAGGCCGGTGGCGCGGAACTCCTG
>DATFMW010000362.1:0-6362 GCA_035266765.1 Gaiellaceae bacterium
GCACGCTACGAGTCGAAGCCCATGCCGACACGGTCGAGGGCGCGCAGCCAGAGACCGCGGCGGCCGGTGCGGTCCTCGCGGGCGAGCGCGCGGCGGGTGAGCGTGATCCCCAGCCAGCGGAGGGGCTCCGGCGGGAACGGCAGCGGGCGGCTGCGGACGAGCTCGAGCCGGGTCAGCTCGGTGTCGCGGCCGTCGACGAGGTCGAGGGCGCCGCGCGCGCCGAAGCGGCTCGCGCCGACGCCGAGCCCGGTGAAGCCGACCGCGTAGGCGAGCCGCCCGTCGAGGGCGGTGCCGAACGTGACGCAGAAGCGGCTGCACGTATCGATCGGGCCGCCCCAGCGGTGCGTGAAGCGGATCCCCTCGAGCTGCGGGAACGTGGCGAGGAAGTTGCGGGCGAGCACCGCGTGGGTCTGCGGGCGCTGGTCGTGGTGCGGGCCGACGCCGCCGCCGAAGTGGTAGACGGCGTCGTAGCCGCCCCAGAGGATCCGGTCGTCGGCGGTCAGCCGGTAGTAGTGGAACTGGTTGCCCGAGTCGCCGACGCCCTGCCGCCGCCGCCAGCCGATCGCGTCGCGCTGCGCGGGCGAGAGCGGCTCGGTCATGAGGACGTAGTCGTAGACGGGGACGACGAGCCGCCCGATCGGCCGCACGAGCGGCGGGAACGCCGCGGTCGCGAGGATGCAGCGCCGCGCGCGGACGCGCCCCGCCGGCGTCGAGACGACGACGCCCGCGCCGTCCCGCACGACGCCGGTCACGGGCGTCTGCTCGTGCAGGCGCACGCCGGCCCGCTCGGAGGCGGCGGCGAGCCCCCATGCGAGCCGCGCCGGGTTTGCGAGCGCGAAACCGTCGCGGTCCCAGACGCCGCCGAGGTACGTGGGCGAGGCGATCTCCGCCTGGAGCTCGTCGCGGCCGAGCTCGACGACGTCGCGGCCGTGCCGGCGCAGCGCCTCGGCGTGGCCCGCGAGGCCCGGCACCTCGTGCGGCCGGGTCGCGACGGCGAGCTCGCCCGTCTCCTCCCAGCTCGCGTCGATGCCGTGGCGGCGAACGGCGTCGCCGATCGCGGCGAGGTTCTCGCTCCCGAGCTGCTCGAGCCGGCCGAGCTCGGCCGGGAACCGCGCGGCGCCGTTCGCCACCCCGTGCGTCAGCGACGCGGCGACGAAGCCGCCGTTGCGGCCGCTCGCCCCCGAGGCGATCCGGTCGCCCTCGAGCAGCACGACCTCGCGTCCGGGCTCCGCCTCGCGGGCGAGGAGCGCCGTCCAGAGCCCGGTGAAGCCGCCGCCGACGACGACGAGGTCGGCCTCGATGTCTCCCTCGAGCGGCGGCCGCGCGGGCGGCCGGGCGGGATCGTCGAGCCAGAAGATCGACGGCGCGGCGTCCCGG
The DNA here is from genome assembly GCA_035266765.1 of Gaiellaceae bacterium. GTDB lineage: Bacteria > Actinomycetota > Thermoleophilia > Gaiellales > Gaiellaceae > Palsa-739. The sequence continues at coordinate 1,378 of DATFMW010000362.1, forward strand.
AGCGACTCCTCGGCGGCGTTCATGGCAGGCATCTTGCACCGGCGGCTCACGGCCGGCTCGACGAACGCGCGTCCGGCCGGGCGCTATGCGGCGGCCGTGGGGTCGGGCCGCACCACCACCGTGTCGGCGATCGGGATGATCTCGGTGACGGGCAGGTCCGCCCGCTCGGCGTGCTCCCGGATCTTCTCGGGGCTCGACGCCTCGTAGATGCACACCGTGCCGAGGTTGCCCGAGTCCTCGGAGAGGACGTAGCTGCGGATCCAGCGGATGTCCTCCGGCATCTCGCCGTCGCCGACGGCGCTCGAACGGTCGGCGGCTTCCTGCAGATCGCCGGGAGTGACCCAGCCCTCCCGGCGAATGATCGCGTAGAGATCCATCACGCTCCTTTCCGGCGGACACGCCGCCGTCGGCAGGAAAAGAACAATCAGAACGCCTGGCGGCGCAGGTGTCAATGCAACAGTCGCAACGAATGCCGCCGTGCGGCCTCGTATCCTCTCCCGATGGTCACGAACGACGAGCGTGCGTTTGCCGAGCGGCCCGAGGTCTACGCCGCCCGGGGAGAGCTGAACGGCGCGATCAAGGCGGGAATGGACCTGCGCCGGTACGAGCTCGTCACGCTCGCCGCCGCAGCGCGCTGCTTCTTCTCGAAGACGCTCGACGCGCTCGTCGTCGACCGGCCGATCGCAGACGCCTGACACGGGAGCCGAGCGACGGGAGCGTCCGCCCTCGCGACCCGCTCCCGCCTCCCGAACGAGTGTCCGCGGCCGTTGCGGGACTATGCCGGCGTCGCGTAGTTCGCCATGCCGGTGACGTCCAGGAGGACGCACGGCGCGTCGCCGACGATCCACGCATCGTGCCCGGGAGGCATGTAGAACACGTCGCCGGGCCCGTACTCGACCTCTTCTCCGTCGTCCATCTGCACGACCATCCGGCCTTCGAGGACGTAGCCGGTGTGCGCGGACTGGCAGGACGGGGTCCCGGCGAGCGGCTTCACGTGCGTCGACCAGCGCCAGCCGGGCTCGAAGAGCCCCCGTCCGATGCTGAGTGCTCCGACTCCGACGATGTCCACCTTCCCCGTATCGTCGGCGAAGAGGCGAGTCTCCTCCGGAGACTCGAAACGCTTCTTGACCAGACCGGCCATTGGCAACCTCCTTCGACGCTGTCCAAGCGGTCCACTCTGGCCGAGTCGAGCGCCCGGTCAACGCGACGGTGGGCGAGACGCGACCTCGACCTTCGGCTACGCCCCCCGGCCGGCTCGAGCCGCTGCGGGCACCGAGACCGTCGAGTTCAGCCCGACCGGCGACACAACCGGACGATGACGGTCGCCGGCAGAACCTCGCCGCCCTGCAGGACGGCTGAGCGCAGCGGCCGCCGGGCTGTCGCGACAGCTGCCGCTCCGCCCGGAACCTCCTATCGTCGCGCGAAGCGACCGTGACCGTGGTGGAGTCACGTCGCGCCGCCGAACCGAGAGGAGCCGCACCATGGCGTACCTGATCACGCATTTCTTCGAGGGCGGGACGGAGAGCCAGTACCAGGCGGTGATCGCCGCAGCGCATCCGCCGCAGGGCCTTCCCGCCGGTCAGACCTTCCATGCCGCCGGCCCGACCGAGGGCGGCTGGCTCGTCGCCGCGCTCTGGGACTCGAAGGAAGCCTGCGACACGTTCGTCGGCCAGACCCTCCTCCCGGCCCTGCAGACGACGGAGGGCGCGTTCGCCGGCCCGCCCCAGGAGCGGAGCTGCGAGGTCGTGAACGTCATCACAGCCTAGGGAGCGCGGAGATCGCGGGTTCGCGACAGCGGCTCGGCCGGCTGAGCGGTGTGCGTCGCGCACTCCTCCGCGACCCCGACGGCAACCTGGTCGAGATCGTCGCGAAGGAGGCGGCGGCTACGAGGGGCCGTCCTCCACTGGGGGCTGCGTTGCGTGAACGGGGAGCTCGTGCGGGTCGTCGCCTTCCGCGTCGTCGTAGTGCCCCTCTGCCGGCCAGGGGGCGAGGACGAGGAGCAGCCGCGTCGGCTGCAGCGCGCGCAGCGTATGGGGCTCGCCCGGTTCGAAGACGATGAGCGTGCCCTCCGCGCAGGTCGCGGTGTCGGCTCCACTCGTGCACGTCACGCTCCCCTGCAGGACCTGGACCATCGCCCGCTCGCGAACCTGGTGGTCGCCCATCTCCTCGTCCTGCGCAAGATCGATCACGACGCCACGTGCTTCGGGCGTCGAGAAGAGCGCTCGTGGACCCGTTCTGCTTCCCTCGTTCGCCGCTGTCAGGTCCCAGTGCTGCACGTGGGCGATACCTCCGAGTCCACCGTCGATCGCTGCGCGCGGGCGCATACGCCACGCCTCTCGCCGATTGTACGCCGGCGGCGACCTCGAGCCCCAACACGTCGACAGCACGGCACCGTGGTAGCGGGATGCCGGGCTGGGCCAGCGTCGTCTCGCTCGACGCCGCCCCGGCTCAGGCCGGTTCGGGCGTGGCGTAGACCTGCAGCGTCCGGGCATGATCTGCGGATGGACGTTCCCATCGGCTGGCAGGAGAAGGACGACGCCCTCGTCCGTGAGCTCGAGCTCGCGAGCTTCCCGGCGGCGATCGACTTCGTCGTACGCCTGGGCGCGCTCGCCGAGGCCGAGAACCATCACCCGGACATCGACATTCGTTACCGGCGCGTCACCGTACGCTGGACGACCCACTCGGCCGGCGGCGTCACCGACCGCGACCGCGAGCTCGCGGCCCGGACGAACGAGCTCGGCTGATCCGACCCGAAGCGAGGTGCACATGCACTCCACGCGCTATCTGATCGTCGGCGCCGGCATGACCGGCGACGCCGCCGCGAAGGGCATCCGCGGCGTCGACCCGGACGGGCCGATCACGCTCGTCGGCGCCGAGCCGCACCCGCCCTACAAGCGGCCGCCGCTCTCGAAGGGGCTCTGGCAGGGCGCCCCGGAGGAGAAGGTCTGGCGCGAGAGCGCCGAGGGTGTCGACCTGCGCACCGGCCGGCGGATCGTCTCGGTCGACCTCGACGCGCGCCGCGCGCTCGACGACGCGGGTGAGGAGTACGCGTGGGAGAAGCTCCTGCTCGCAACCGGCGCGCGGCCGCGTGAGCTGGCCGGCGCCGCAGGCGTCGTCTACTTCCGCACGCTCGACGACTTCCGCAGCCTGCACGCCCGTGCGACGCCGGGTGCGCGCTTCGTCGTGATCGGCGGCGGCTTCATCGGCTCGGAGATCGCCGCCGCGCTCGTCGGCGCCGGCTCACAGGTGACGATGACCTTCCCCGAGGACGGGATCGGCGCGCGCCTGTTCCCCGCCGAGCTCTCCGCGTTCGTGACCGACACCTACCGGGAACAGGGCGTCGAGGTGCTCACCGGCGAGACCGTCGCCTCCGTCGCGGACGGCGTCGTCCGTACCGGCTCTGGTCGCGAGCTCGCCGCCGACGCCGTCGTCGCCGGGCTGGGCGTCGTGCCGCGGACGGAGCTCGCGGAGGCGACCGGTCTCACGGTCTCGAACGGGATCGTCGTCGACGAGTACGGGCGCGCCGACGGGCGGGACGACATCTTCGCCGCCGGCGACGTCGCGAACTTCCCGGTGCCCGCGCTCGGCGTGACGATGCGGGTTGAGCACGAGGACCACGCGAACACGCACGGGAAGGTCGTCGGCGCGAACATGGCCGGCGCGGAGCAGCGCTACGAGCACCTGCCGCTCTTCTACTCCGACCTGTTCGACCTCGGCTACGAGGCGGTCGGCGAGGTCGACTCGCGCCTCGAGACCGTCGAGCGCTGGGACGAGCCGAACCGGAAGGGTGTCGTCGCCTATGTCGACGGCGCGCGCCGCCCGCGCGGGTTCCTGCTCTGGAACGTGTGGGACAAGGTCGACGCCGCGCGCGAGCTGATCCGCGCCGGCGAGCCCGTCGGAGCGGCGCTGCTTGCCTGAATCGCTGCGCCGCTCGCGCAAGCCGCGTCGCGGGACAGAGCACCTCTGCGAGCGCGTGTTCCGGCCGGTCGCGCACCCGCTCGTGCTCGCGCTCGCGCGATTTCGGGTGCCGCCGCCGCTCGTCGTCGCCGCGGCGGGCGCGACCGGGCTCGCGGCCGCGGTCGAGCTCGCGCGCGGGCAGCTCCTCGCGGCGGCCGTGCTGATTCAGGCGAAGACCGTGCTCGACAACGCGGACGGCCAGCTCGCGCGGCTGACGGGTCGCGTCACCCCGTTCGGCCGCTACCTCGACTCCGAGGTCGACCTCCTGCTCGACGCGGCGCTCTTCGCCGCGCTCGGCTGGCACACGGGCCAGACGGCCCTCGCGCTCGGGGGCTTTCTCGCGCTGACCGCGGTGCTGAGCGTCAACTTCAACGTCGAGCGTCTCCACCGCGCCGAGCACGACGGCCCGGCCGAGACCGTGCCGGAGCCGGGCCGCGCGACCGCGGTCGTCCGGGCCGTGTACCGGCTCGTCTACGCGCCGCAGGACCGGCTCGTCGAGCGTTTCGTCGCACGGCGTCTGCGTGGATGCGGGCCCGCCGAGCGGCTCGCCTACCACGACGCCGCCACGGTCACCGTCCTCGCGAACCTCGGTCTTTCGACCCAGCTCGCCGCGTTCGGGGTGCTGCTCGCCGTCGGGCACCCGCTCGCGTTCGCGTGGCTCTGCCTCGGCGAGCTCGCCGTCGTCGCGGCACTCGCCGTCCGCCGGGACGCACGGCTCCGCGGCCCCGTCTCCCCCCGTCAGGAGGTCACATGAGCACCATCGTCGAGCTCGCCGCGCACGAGCAGCACGACGCTCCGCGCGACGTCTCCCCCGCCCAGTGGCAGCGCTTCGAGCAGCACGTCGCCGAGATCCTCGAGGCGTTCGGGATGAACCTCCACACACCCGGGACGCGCGAGACGCCGCGGCGCTTCCTCGACGCCCTCTACGACTCGACCGCCGGCTACGACGGCGATCCGAAGCTCCGCACCGAGTTCCCGTCCGAGCGGCCGCACGGCGTCGACGGCGCGCACGGGCAGATCGTCGAGGG
>DATFMW010000363.1:0-7627 GCA_035266765.1 Gaiellaceae bacterium
GCTCGGAATGTTGACCCGGCGTCCGTTCACGTGGAAGTGGCCGTGCCGCACGAGCTGGCGCGCCTGTGCACGGGAGGCCGCGAAGCCGAGGCGGTACACGACGTTGTCGAGCCGCGTCTCGAGCATCCGCAGCAGCTCCTCGCCGGTGACGCCGGAGCGCTTGGAGGCCTTCTCGTAGTACGTGCGGAACTGCTTCTCGAGCAGGCCGTAGTACCGGCGCGCCTTCTGCTTCTCGCGCAGCTGGATCAGGTACTCGCTCTGCTTGATGCGGCCCCGGCCGTGCTCGCCCGGTGGGTACGACCGCCGCTCGATGGCGCACTTCTCCGTCAGGCAGCGCTCGCCCTTGAGGAAGAGCTTCATGCCCTCGCGTCGGCAGAGCCGGCACTTCGGCCCGAGATCTCTTGCCACTAGACCCTTCTCCTCTTCCGCGGCCGCACGCCGTTCAGCCGCTGAAAGTGCTGCGCACTCTCAGCGGGGAGACACGCGACGTCGGACCGACAAACCATTAGACGCGCCTCCGCTTCCGCGGCCGCACGCCGTTGTGCGCCTGCGGGGTCACGTCCTTGACACCGAGAATCTCCAGGCCGGCGGCCTGGAGGGAGCGGATCGCCGTCTCGCGGCCCGAGCCCGGGCCCTTGACGAAGACCTCGACCTTCTGGAGGCCGTGCTCCATGCCCTTCCGGGCGCACGCGTCGGCGGTCACCTGGGCGGCGAACGGGGTCGACTTGCGGGAGCCCTTGAACCCGGCCGAGCCGGCGGACTCCCACGCGATCACGTTCCCCTCCTTGTCGGTGAGAGCGACGATCGTGTTGTTGAAGCTCGTCTTGATGTGGGCCTGGCCCACCGCGATGTTCTTGCGGACGCGGCGGCGCGTGCGGCCACGACTCGTTGCCTGACGACGAGGGGGCGCCATTACTTCGCCTTCTTCCCGCGGCCGACCGTCTTCTTCGGCCCCTTGCGCGTGCGCGCGTTCGTCTTCGTCCGCTGCCCGTTCACCGGCAGCCCGCGCCGGTGCCGGATGCCACGGTACGCGCCGATCTCGGACAGCCGCTTGATCGCCTGCTGGCGATCGCGGCGGAGATCGCCCTCGACCTCGAGGTTCGCGTCGATGTAGGCGCGGAGCTTCGTGACCTCTTCGTCGGTGAGGTCGCGGATCTTCGTGTCGGGACTGAGGCCGATCTCGGCGGCGACCTTGCGCGCCGTGGACTGGCCGATCCCGTAGATGTACGTCAGCCCGATTTCGAGCCGCTTCTGATTCGGGAGGTTCACTCCTGCGATTCGTGCCACGCTGCTCCTCGGTTCCCTAGCCCTGCCGCTGCTTGTGCCGCGGGTTCGAGCAAATGACCATGGTCGTACCGTGCCGCTTGATCACGCGGCAGCGCTCGCACATGGGCTTGACGGATGGGCGCACTTTCATTCGAAATCCTCTGTCAGGTCTCACACAGACGCGCGCGCACGGGCGTACCGTGCGCGGCAGCGCGTCATCGTAGCAAAGCCGCTCCGGCCCTCGTAAGCACGCGCGGGCCCTCTGCCGTGACCGCGACCGTGTGCTCGAAATGGGCCGCGAGCGAGGCGTCGACCGACGAGATCGACCACTCGTCGTCGTGGACGTACACCTCCGGCCGGCCCGCCGTGATCATCGGCTCGATCGCGAGCGTCATCCCCTCCTGGAGCATCGGACCTCGCCCGGGAGGGCCGTAGTTCGGGATCTGCGGATCCTCGTGATAGGAGCGACCGACGCCGTGGCCGACGAGGCTGCGGACGACCGCGAAGCCGGCGCCCTCGACGGCCTCCTGCACGGCATGCGAGATGTCGGAGAGCCGGTTGCCGACGCGCGCCTGATCGATGCCGGCGGCGAGTGCCTCCTGGCAGACGTCGAGCAGCCGCTGCGCCTCCGGGTCGATCTCCCCCACCGCGAGCGTGACGGCGCTGTCGGCGACGAGCCCGTCGAGCGTGACGCCGAGGTCGACCGAGATCACGTCTCCCTCCTCCGCCCGGTAGGCGGTCGGAATCCCGTGGACGACCATCGCGTTCGGGGAGAGGCAGAGCGCGGCGGGGAAGCCCTTGTAGCCCTTCGAGGTCGGGTAGCCGCCCTTTGCGGCGATGTGCTCGTCGGCGATGCGGTCGAGCTCGAGCATCGAGACGCCCGGCTCGAGGTGCTCCGCGACGAGGGCGAGCGTCTCTGCGACGAGCACACCGGCGCGCGCCATGCCCTCGATCTCCTGCGCGGACTTGCGGACGATCACGCCCGCTCTCCCCTGCGCTGCACCTGGTCGAGTGTCTCCTCGATCTCGTGGAAGACCTCGTCCACGGTGCGGTCGGCATGGATGCCGCAAACGTTCCCCTGCGCGCTGCGGTAGTACTCGACGAGGGGCGCCGTCTCGCGGTCGTACAGCTCGAGCCGGCGCCGGATCGTCTCGGGCGTGTCGTCGGAACGCCCCTCCTCCGCGGCGCGCTTGAGCATCCGCTCGTGCAGCTGCTGCCGGTCGGGAACCTGGAACTCGAGCACCGCGTCGAGCTCGCGGCCGAGGTCGCGCAGCACCTCGTCGAGCGCCTCGGCCTGCGGCATCGTGCGCGGGAACCCGTCGAGGACGAGGCCCGGAACCGTGTCGCCGCGGCCGAGGCGGTCGCGGATCAGCCGGATCATCAGCTCGTCCGAGACGAGGTCGCCGCGGTCGTAGACCTCCTTCAGCTCGCGGCCGAGATCGGTCGGGAGCTCCTTCATCTCGCGGATGATGTCGCCGGTCGCGATATGCGGGATCCCGTAGGCCGCAGCGACCCGCTTCGCCTGCGTGCCCTTGCCGGAGCCCTGCGGGCCGAGGAAGAGGAGGTTCATCGAGATGCCCGACCGAGGCGATCGTGCGCGGCGGCGTCCGAAAACCAAGCGTCGCAAGGACGCAGGGAGCAGTCGTAGCCGGAGGCTACGGGTGCGACCGAGGACGCCGCGAGGCGCAGGTTTGCAGGACGACGACGTGTGCGAGCGGCGATGGAGGGCATCTATCTCAGGAAGCCTTCGTAGTGGCGCATCATCATCTGCGACTGCATCTGGCGCATGGTGTCGAGCGCGACGCCGACGACGATCAGCACCGAGGTGCCGCCGAGGGCGCGCGAGGTGGCCTGCGAGAAGCCGAAGTAGGCGATGAAGATGCTCGGGGCGACCGCCACGGTGGCGAGGAAGAGCGCCCCCGCGAGCGTCAGGCGCTGGAGCACCCGGTCGAGATACGCGGCCGTCGGCGGGCCCGGCCGGATGCCGGGGATGTACCCGCCGTACTTGCGCAGGTTGTCGGCCTGGTCGACCGGGTTGAACTGGACCGAGGTGTAGAAGTACGTGAAGACGATGATCATGATCGCCTCCGTGAGGAGGTACGGCCAGCTCGTGAACTGGAAGTAGCGCGTCACCCAGCCGTTCCACGAGGGGACGAAGCTCGCCGCGGTCGACGGGAGCGCGAGCAGCGCGGCCGCGAAGATGACCGGGATCACGCCGGCCATGTTCACGCGCAGCGGCATGTACGTGGAGCCGCCCGTCGTCTGGCGGTTCCCGAGCTGGCGGCGCGCATACTGGACGGGGATCCGGCGCTGCCCCTCCTGCACGAAGACGACCGAGACGACGACCCCGAGCGCGACGAGCGGGAAGAACAGACGCTCGGTCGTGCCGCCGTTGACCCACGCACTGATGCCGGTCGGTGCGTAGGCGAGGATCGAGGCGAAGATCAGGAGCGAGATCCCGTTGCCGATACCGCGCTTCGTGATCATCTCGCCCATCCACATCAGGAGCGCCGTGCCGGCGGTGAGCGTCAGCACGATGATCACGATCTTGCCCGCGTTCACGTTCGGCAGGGCACCCTGGCGCTTGAACAGGATCGCGTAGCCGACCGACTGGGCGGCGGCGAGCGCCATCGTCAGGTACCGCGTGTACTGCGTGATCTTGGCGTAGCCGGCCTCGCCCTCCTTCTGGAGCCGCTCCAGGGTGGGGACCACGACCGTCAGCAGCTGCAGGATGATCGACGCCGTGACGTACGGCATGATCCCGAGCGCGAAGAGCGAGAAGCGTGAGAGCGCGGAGCCCGAGAAGAGGTTGAGCAGGTTGAGGACGCCGCCCCCGCCCGAGCCGGTGAAGTAGTTCTGGATCGCCTGCTGGTTGATTCCCGGCGCGGGGATCCACGATCCGAGCCGGTACGCGGCAAGGACCCCGGCGGTGAAGAGGACACGGCGGCGCAGCTCCGGGACGCGCCACGCGTTGGCGAGCCAGGAGAACAAGCGCTAGCCCTCGTCGGCGGCGGATGCCTCGGAGTCGCCTGCCGGCTCGTCCTCGGACGACGCGGCGACCGGTGCCTCCTCGGCGGCCGCCTCGGGCTTCGCCTTGTGGTGGCGCCGCTTCAGCTCCTTCGGCGCGCGGAGGAGCTCGACCGTGCCGCCCGCCGCCTCGATCTTCTCGCGGGCGGTGGCCGAGATCGCGTGCACGCGCACGGTCAGCTTCTTCTGCGTCTCGCCGACGCCGAGCAGCTTCACGTCGGTCTTCGTGTTCTTGATCAGCCGCTTCGCGACGAGCGTCTCCGGGGTGACCTCGTCGCCCGCCTCGAAGCGGTCGAGGTCGCGGATGTTCACCGGGATCGTCGAGGTGCGGAACGGCCCGACCGGCATCGCGTCCTTCGAGGTCGAGCCGCGCAGCTTGCCGATCCGCATGTAGATCGGCATCTTGCCGCCCTCGAAGGCGGCGCGCATCTTGTGCGAGCCCGAGCGCGACTTCTGACCCTTGATCCCGCGGCCGGAGTAGCGCCCCTTGCCGGAGCCCATCCCGCGACCGACGCGCTTGCGGTCCTCGCGCGGCTGCGCCGGCTGGAGGTTCGACAGATTCAGCTTCTCGCCCACTTACGACTCCTCGACCTTCACGAGATGGCGGACCTTGCGGAGCATCCCGGCGAGCACCGGGCTCTCGTCGTGCTCGGCGCTGCGGCCGATCTTGCCGAGCCCGAGCGCGCGCAGGGTACCGCGGTGGCGCTCGCTCTGGCCGATCCGACTGCGGACCTGTGTGATCTTCACCCGGGCCACGCTACGACTCGCCCTTCTTGCGGCGCCCACGACGCTTCGGCTTCTCCTCGGCAGGCGTCTCGGCCGGAGCGGCCTCGGCAGCAGGTGCCTCCGCCTCGACGGCAGGCTCCTCGGCAACGGGCTCCTCGGCGACGGGCTCCCCGGCAGCAGGTGCCTCGGCCGGCTCCTCGACGACGGCGGGCTCGGCGACGACCGCGGCGACCGCGGGCTCCTCCTGCTCGACCGCGCGCTTGATCGCCGGCAGCGGCAGGACCTCGCTGATCTGCTTGCCGCGGATCCGCGCGACGTCCTCGGGACGACGCAGATCCTTGAGCGCGGCAACCGTGGCCTTCGCCATGTTGATCGGGTTCGTCGTGCCGAGGCTCTTTGCGAGCACGTTGCGGACGCCGCCGAGCTCGAGCACGGCGCGCACGCCGCCGCCGGCGATGACGCCGGTGCCCTCGGAGGCGGGGCGCAGCATGACGCGCGCCGCGTCGAAGCGGCCGAGCACCTCGTGCGTGATCGTCGAGCCGTGCTTCGGGATCGTGAAGAGGTTCTTCTTCGCGTCCTCGACGGCCTTCGTGATCGCGAGCGGCACCTCGCGCGCCTTGCCGTAGCCGACGCCGACGCGGTCGACCTCGTCCCCGACAACGACGAGCGCCGTGAAGGAGAAGCGCCGGCCGCCCTTGACGACCTTGGCGACGCGGTTGATCTCGACGACGCGCTCTTTGAGCTCGCGTGTCTCGTTGTAGTCGACAGCCATCAGAAGCTCAGTCCTCCCTCGCGTGCGCCGTCTGCGAGCGCCTTGACGCGACCGTGGTAGAGGTAGCCGGCCCGGTCGAATACACAGGCCTCGACTCCCGCCTTCTTCGCAGCGGCCGCGAGCTGCTTGCCGACCTCGGCCGCCTGCTCGCTCTTCGAGCCCTTGAACGACTTCGCGAGCGCGAGCCACGACGCCGCGGCGACCGTGCGGCCGACCTCGTCGTCGACGAGCTGCGCCTCGATGCCGCGGTTCGAGCGGAAGACGACGAGCCGCGGCCGCTCGGCCGTGCCCGACACCTTGCCGCGGACGCGGCGGTGGCGCCGCGCACGGGCCTCCCTGACACTGAGACTAGGCACGCTTGCCCACCTTCCTGCGCACGTACTCGCCCTCGTAGCGAATGCCTTTGCCCTTGTACGGCTCGGGCGGGCGCACCTTGCGAATCTCTGCTGCGGTCTGGCCGACCTGCTGCTTGTCGGTGCCCTTGACGACGATCTGCGTCGGTACCGGCACCTCGAAGCTGACGCCCGGGCGCGGCGTGATCGTGACCGTGTGCGAGTAGCCGACGCTGAGCTCGAGGTCCGAGCCCTTGAGCGCGGCACGGTAGCCGACGCCCTGGATCTCGAGCTTCTTCTCGAAGCCCTTCGTGACGCCCTCGACCATGTTCGCGACGAGCGTCCGCGTCAGCCCGTGCAGCGCGCGATCCTCGCCGCGCTCGGTCGGCCGCGTGACGACGACCTGGCCTTCGGCCTGCTCGATCTTCATCCGCTGCGGCACCTGCTGCGACAGCGTGCCGAGCGGTCCGGCCACGCCGACGCGCGCCGGCTCGATCGTGACGGTCACGCCGGAGGGGATCTCGATGGGTCTCTTGCCGATTCTGCTCATAGTCTTTCGCGACGCGAAAGACTAGTTGGAGTCTTCCGCTGCACGATCTCTCCTTCTCGAAATTCTCTCAGCTCGTTCTTCCTGGGCTTTTGCGAAGCAAGAGCCACCTACCAGACGAAGCACACGACCTCGCCGCCGATGCCGCGCTCCTGCGCGGTTCGGCCGGTGACGAGGCCAGTCGACGTGGACAGGATCGCAACGCCCATCCCGCCGAGCACGCGCGGGAGACGGTCCTTCCGGGCGTAGACCCTCCGGCCCGGCTTGGAGACGCGCTTCAGGCCTGAGATCACCCGTTCGCGGTTCCGGCCGAACTTGAGGTCGACGACCAGCGTATCGAAGGATTCGCCCTTCTCGACGTGATAGTCGCGGATGTACCCCTCCTCCTTGAGGAGGCGGGCGATCTCCACCTTCATCTTCGAGGTCGGCATCTCCACCTTCTCGTGCAGCGCCTTGTTGGCGTTGCGGATGCGGGTGAGCATGTCGGCGATTGGATCGGTCAGCACTGCGTCTCTCCTACCAGCTGGATTTCGTCATGCCCGGGATCACGCCCTGGTGCGCGAGCTCCCGCAGACAGATCCGGCAGAGGCCGAACTTCCGGAACACGGCACGCGGGCGCCCGCACCGGTTGCAGCGCGTGTAGTTCCGCACCTTGTAGCGCTGAGGCCGCTGCTGCTTGACGACGAGCGATGTCTTCGCCATCAACTCTCCCTTCTCTGGCCGTCGTCGGCGCTGAACGGCAAGCCGAAGGCCTGCAGCAGCGCGAACGCGTGGTCGTCGGTCTCGGCGCTGGTCGTGATCGTCACGTCGAGGCCGCGAACCTGCTGGATGTCGTCGTAGTTGATCTCCGGGAAGATGATCTGCTCGCGCAGACCGAGCGAGTAGTTGCCGCGACCGTCGAACGAGCCCCGGTTGAGACCGCGGAAGTCCCGGATGCGCGGCAGCGCGATCGAGACG